>JBDKTO010000113.1 GCA_039680175.1 Veillonellales bacterium
TTTTGTTTGACATAACAATGATTTTCTTTGCACATGCCACTGTACACAAGGCACACCCTTTGCATCTTTCCTCATTAAACACAGGCCTGGGCATTACTGGATCCCTCCTTAGTTTTTGTACAAAGAGACTTTAGCCTTATTTTTTATAAACCGGCCGCAATCTTTTCACCCATCTCCGCCGTTGACACAAGCTTCAAGCCCGGCTGATACAAATCAGCGGTGCGGTATCCTTCCGCCAGCGCCTTCTCGACCGCCTGCTCAATTGCTTCCGCCGCGCCATCTTCTCCCAAGGAATACCGCAGCAGCATAGCTGCCGATAAAACAGTTCCGATGGGATTTGCCACACCCTTGCCGGCAATATCCGGCGCCGATCCATGTATCGGCTCATACAATCCCGGTCCGTCGCCGATGCTGGCTGACGGCAGCATCCCGATGGAACCGGACACTACAGCGGCCTCATCGGTTAGGATATCGCCGAACAGATTGCCGGTCACAATTACGTCAAACTGCTTTGGCCCTGTCACCAGCTGCATGGCGCAATTGTCCACATATAAATGGCTCAGTTCCACATCCCGGTATTCCCCGGCAATTCTTTCCGCCGTACGCCGCCATAACCGGGAAGATGCCAAAACATTGGCCTTGTCCACCGACACAACCCTTTTCTTGCGGCCCTGAGCGGCTTTAAACGCCACATGCATGATCCGTTCCACTTCCGGCACACTGTAAATTTCCGTATCCCAGGCCGTCTCCACCTGACTGTCCGCCTGCTTCTCACATCTGGGACCATAATAAATCCCGCCGTTTAACTCCCGCACAATCAGAATATCCGTACCGTCCACCACCCCGGCTTTCAAAGGGGAATATTCCAGCATACCGGCTGTCACCCGGCTGGGACGCAGATTGGCATACAAGCCTAAGGCTTTCCGCAGTCCCAGAATTGCTTTTTCCGGCCTGATGTCAGGCGATACCTGATCCCATTTAGGGCCGCCTACCGCTCCCAGCAGCACGGCATCGGCCTGCTTTACCGCCGCCAGCGTACACTCCGGCAGGGGAACGCCATAGTCATCAATTGCCGCACCTCCGGCCAGACCGGTTTCAACCTCCAGGTCTATGGCTGCCCGGCCGGCGGCTTTTTTTAGAACGGCAACCGCAGCTGACGTTACCTCTACCCCTATCCCGTCACCGGGAATTACAACAATTTTTTTTGCCATTTCTTTTACTCCCCCTTAACATAATTGATAAGGCCGCCGGCCCGGGCAATGTCCTGAATAAACCCCGGCAGCGGCTGGGCTGTTAAAACCTGGCCGGTAGTTTTATTGGTAACCATACCCCCGGCCAAATCCACCTCCACCTTATCGCCTTCCCGGATACCGCTCACGTCTTCCCCCAGCTCCAGCAGCGGCAGTCCGATATTGATTGCATTCCGGTAAAAAATCCGGGCAAAACTAGCCGCGATAACGCAGGTAATGCCACTGGCCTTAATAGCGACCGGCGCATGCTCCCGGGAGGAACCACAGCCGAAATTCCGGCCGGCAACCAGAATGTCTCCTGTTTTAACGCTGCCGGCAAAGGTGGTATCAATATCCTCCATACAATGTTTTGCCAGTTCCTGCGGTAAGGATGTATTGAGATATCTTGCCGGAATAATCACATCCGTATCCACATTGTCGCCATACCGCCAAACTTTTCCTGTTAAAATCATTTCACTACCTCCCCTGGCGCACCAATACGCCCTAATATTGCACTGGCGGCGGCCACAGCCGGTCCTGCCAGGTATACCTCGCTGTCTACATGACCCATCCTGCCGCGAAAATTACGGTTCGTTGTAGATACCGCCCGCTCCCCGGCGGCAAGGATTCCCATATGTCCGCCCAGGCACGGCCCGCAGGTGGGAGTGCTGACTGCGGCTCCGGCCTGAATAAAGATTTCGGTATAGCCCCGCCGCATGGCTTCCAGGTAAACTGCCTGACTGCCGGGTATCACAATAGTCCGCACCCTGGGGTGCACCTTTTGACCGGACATTACGCTTGCCGCCTGGGCCAGATCCTCAATCCGGCCATTGGTACAGGAGCCGATTACCACCTGATCAATTGGCGTCGGCTGCAAATCTGCCACCGGGCGGACATTTTCCGGCAAATGGGGCAGCGCCACTACCGGAGTGAGTTGACTGAGATTAATGTTTATCCTTCTGCTATATACAGCGTCAGCATCGGCACTTTCCACCGTATAGGGCTTTTGAACCCGCCCGGTAACATACTCCCGGGTAATTTCATCCACCGGGAAGATGCCGTTTTTTGCTCCGGCTTCGATAGCCATATTGGCAATCGTCAACCGATCGGTCATGGACAGGGACTTAACTCCCTCGCCGGTAAATTCCAGTGACTGATAGCGGGCCCCATCCACACCGATCATGCCGATCAGTGTCAGAATCACGTCCTTGCCGCATACCCATTCCGGCAGTGTTCCGGTTACGTTTACCTGTATCGCTGACGGTACTTTAAACCAGGTTTCACCGCTGGCCATTGCCGCCGCCATATCCGTCGAGCCGACGCCTGTGGCAAAGGCCCCCACCGCCCCATAGGTGCAAGTGTGGGAATCGGCGCCGATAATGACCTCTCCCGGCGCCACCAAACCGGCTTCCGGCAAAAATACATGTTCAATGCCCATTCTGCCTACTTCGTAATAATGGGTAATCTGATGCTTCCGGGCAAATTCCCGCACGGTCTTCGCCATTTCCGCCGACTTGATATCCTTATTCGGCGTAAAATGATCCGGCATCAGGACAATCTTTTCCGGATCAAACACCGGCCGGCCGATTTTCTCAAATTCCCGGATTGCCGGCGGCGTTGTAATATCATTGCCTAATACCACATCAACCTTGCATTGAATTAATTGTCCCGGCTCCAGCTTTGATTGCCCGGAATGGCGGGCAAATATCTTCTCCGTCATTGTCATTCCCATAGCTAAATCCCCCCTGCTGTTTGTTCTTTTGCCGGCCGGCCGCAGGCCGCCAGCATTTTATTGACCGCATTCACATAAGCCTTGGCGCTGGCCTCAATGACATCGGTGCTAAGACCCCGCCCGATGAAAGTGCCGCCGTCCCGCTCCAGCCATACGGTTGCTTCCCCTAAAGCATCTTCACCGGCAGTTACCGCTTTCAATTGGAAATCTTTCAGTTCAATGGCAAACCCGACTGCTTTTTCAATTGCCTTAAAAGCAGCATCCACCGGACCGTAGCCATCGCTTACCTTCTCTACCTCTTGTCCGTCTTTTGTCTCCAGCTTCACGGAGGCCATCGGCAACGTATTATTACCACTGACCACATGATGCCGCGTTAAACGGTACCATTCCGGGATTGCCACCCGTTTATCGGAAACCATTGCTTCAAGATCCCGGTCGAACACAACCTTTTTGCGATCAGCCAAGGCTTTGAACTGAACAAAAAGTTCATTAATTTTCTGACCGTCCAGTTCATGGCCCAATTGTTTCAACCGCTCTTCAAAGGCATGCCGTCCCGAATGCTTGCCAAGGACAATAGCATTCCGGCTGATACCGACAATTTCCGGCTGCATGATTTCATAAGTCAAGGAATTATTCAGTACACCATGCTGGTGGATGCCCGACTCATGAGCAAAAGCATTTTCGCCCACAACAGCTTTAGTCGGCGCTACTGCCACGCCGGTTAACGTACTAACCAGCCTGGAGGTCCGGTAAATTTGGCGTGTGTCCATACCGGTTGCCGCATGATAGTGCTCCCGGCGCGTATAAAGGGCCATAACCAGTTCTTCCATTGCCGCATTCCCGGCCCGTTCCCCCAAACCGTTGATTGTACATTCCACCTGAGTGGCTCCGTTGGCAATCGCCGCCAGAGAATTGGCCACTGCCATACCTAAATCATCATGGCAGTGAACACTGATTTCAGCCTGATCAATATTGGGAACATGTTCCCGGATATAGCGGATTAAGGCGCCAAACTCTTCCGGCGTACTATAGCCCACAGTGTCCGGCACATTAATGACAGTTGCCCCGGCCGTTATCGCTGCGCCATAAATCTGGCATAAAAAATTCCAATCCGACCGGGAAGCGTCTTCTGCCGAAAATTCTACGTCATTGACAAATTTTTTGGCGTAACGGACAGCTTCCTTCGCCTTTGCTAAAACCTGAGCCCTGGTCATTTTCAATTTGTACTCCAGATGAATATCGCTTGTCGCAATAAAGGTATGGATACAGGGCCGTTCAGCCTGCTGCAGCGCTTGCCAGGCCAGATCAATATCCTTCTTGTCCGCTCTGGCCAGCGCGGCAATCACCGGACCTTTCACCTGCTCGGCAATTTGCTTCACAGCTTGAAAATCGCCGGGTGAAGCCACCGGAAATCCGGCTTCAATGACGTCCACCTTTAGCTTTGCCAGTGCTTGAGCAATTTCCAGCTTCTCTGCTGCTTCCAGACAGACGCCCGGGGTCTGTTCACCGTCCCGCAGTGTCGTATCAAAAATTCGAATTACTTGATCATCCATACTGATTCCTCCATTATAATATAATAAAAACCGCCCCTACTAACGCTGTTCTGCGTTAGTAGGGGCGGTAAAATCCGCGGTACCACCCTACTTTCTTACTCAATACGCCGAATATACTATTCTTCGGCTCCCGGTTAACGCCCGGCTGCGTTCCCGCCTATCTGCATACAAAACACATTTGCCGTGTGCAAGATGCCTGTCAGCTGAAATTCTCCTGGGTGAGGTAACGGCAATGATCCTGCACCGGCTTTCATCACCCGCCGGCTTTCTGCAGCAGTTTGCATCATTGCTTTAGCCCAGTCATTGTTGGTAGCGTTATGAAGTTGGATTGGCTGTGGGTTGTTGGCTCATGGAACTTGGAACGGGGTACTTGGCTTGTGCTAAAAAAGGCCTGCGAAAAGTCCCGGCTAAGCAAGAAACTTTCCGCAGGGCCTTTTATACCCACGGTGTAATGCGGCCCCTTTGCCGCATTCTGCGCCGCTCGGTCCTGACCTGTAAACAGCGGAACCCTAGACGCACTTTCTGAATCAAAAATGTAATTTTGTATACATTATCCCAGTACGCGAGTCTTTTGTCAAGCAATTTTTACAATTATTTTTTCCCCGTCACTTTATACCAGGCCGCATACATGGTGGGTAAAACCAACAGCGTCAATACTGTGGCGCCAAACAGACCTCCGGCAATAGCAACCGCCATCGGCCCCCAGAAGTTACTGGGCATCAGGGGAACCATACCTAAAATCGCCGCCGTCGCCGTCAGCATGATGGGACGGAACCGAAGTACGGCCGAATCGATAATGGCATCCCAGCGGGATTCTCCGGCCTGAATATGCTGTTCAATCTGATCAATCAGAATCACCGAGTTGCGGATAATCATTCCTCCCAGGGCCAAGATTCCCAGCTCCGCCACAAACCCAATAGGGCGCTGAGTCAGCAGCATGGCAAGGCTGACGCCGATTATCCCCAGCGGCGCTGTCAGCAGTGTCAGCAGCATCAGGGGAATCTTCTGCAGCTGCAGCATCAACAGAGTAATAATAATAATCATCATTGCCGGTAACGGCTGCAGCATGTACTGAGAAGAGTTGTTGCTGTCTTCCATGGAACCGCCCAGCTCAATGCTGTATCCTGGCGGCAGACTTTGGCGCAAGGCGGATAAATTTTCGTATTCCTGTTTGGCAGCGTCATTGCCTGTCATACCGGAAATCACGTCTGCCTGAACGGTGATGGTCGGCTTCAAATTGCGCCGCCAAATCAAGCCTTCTTCCGCATCATAACTGATTTTGGCAATCTGATCCAGAGGAACATATTTGCCGCTGCCAATATGAATGGGAAGATCTTTGACATGAGCCAGGTCCTGCCGATTCTGAGAATCCATGCGAAACACAATACTGACCGTCTTGTCCTTCTCTCTGAATTCAGCAACGGCGGCCCCGGACAGTTGGGCTTGAAGGTCAAGGGCCAGCGTCTGGCTGTCGATGCCCAGCATTCTGGCTTTATCCTGATCTACCGCCAGATGCATCACCTTATTTTTTTCATTCCAGTCAAAATTAATATCGGCAAGATTGTGGTTCTGGGCCATCGAATTGGCCACCTGTCCGGCGATCTCCCGGACTTTTTCATGTTCGTAGCCACTGACTCGCAGCATCACCGGATAAGCCGACGGCGGTCCGGTTTGAATTAATTTGACGTGACCGCGGACATTTGCGAAGTCCTGCGCAAATAACGTGTCAATTTTTTGATTCAGTCGGATGCGGGACGCCACATCCTTGGCAACGATCACAAACTGGGCATAATTATCCGCCGGCAGTACCGGTTCGATTGTCAGCACAAACCGGGGAGATCCTTCCCCCACATAATAACTGCAGCTTTCAATATCCGCATCGCCTTCGATGAATTCTGCAAGTCGCTGCGCCTCCTGTTCCGTTGCCTTGAGCGAAGCCCCCTCCGGCAGCCTCATTTCCACGATCAGTTCCGGCCGCACCGACGGCGGAAAAAACTCCTGTTTGACAAAATGCAGCAGCAGAATAGAACCGGCAAAACAAGCAGCCGTCAGCACAAGGACTTTTTTGCGATTTTCCAGACACCAAACCAGCACCTGCCGAAACCGGTGATAAAAAAGTGAGTCATAAACGTCTTTCTCTTTATCCCCCGACCCTTTTGTCCGAATCAAATTATATCCCAGCAGGGGAGTGACAAAAACGGAAACCAGCCAGGAAATCAGCAGCGCAAAAGTGACCACGGCAAACAAGCTGCTGGTAAATTCCGCCGCCATTCCTTTGGAAAATCCGATAGGAATAAAACCGGCACAGGTAATCAGCGTTCCCGTCAGCATGGGGAAAGCAGTAGCCCGGTACGCATAGCAGGCGGCTTCAAACCGCTCCCAGCCCTGTTCCAGCTTCACCGACATCATTTCAACGGCAATAATGGCGTCATCCACCAGTAACCCCAGAGCAATAATCAAAGCTCCCAAAGAAACCTTATGCAGTTCAATATCAGCAATCTTCATGCAGACAAACACACCGGCAAGAACAAGGGGAATCCCCAGAGCCACTACAATGCCGGAACGGAAGCCCAGACTGAGAAAACTGACCAAAAGAACAATGATAACGGCTTCTTTCAGTGACTTTACAAATTCATCAATAGACTCCTTAACCACTTTCGGCTGATTGGAAACCTGACTGATTTCCAACCCCAGCGGCAGCTCTTGTTTGATCTGCTCCACCGTTTTTCCCAGATCATCCCCCAGCGAAAGAATATTGCCGCCCTTTTCCATGGATACGGCGATGCCGATGGCCGGTTGTCCATTATAGTACATTTTCGGCTCCATCGGTTCACTATAACTCCGCTCAACCCTGGCAATATCGCCCAGCCGAAAGGTCCGGCTATCAGCCCGGATCGGCAGATTCCGGATGCCTTCCAAATCCTCGAACATGCCGCTGATTCGCAAATACACATTATCGGAAGGTGTTTCCACCATCCCCGACGCTGTCATGGCATTTTGTGCTTTCACCGTATTGATAATCAAATTGGGGTCGATTCCCAACTGGGCCAGTTTGCTATTTTCCATCTCAATATAGATTTTTTCCGGCTGTACGCCAATCAGATCAACCTTTTTCACACTTTTGATTCCCAGCAGGATACGGCGGATTTTTTCCGCCCGGTCCCGCATCTCCTCATAGGTAAATCCGTCGGAAGTCAAGGCGTAAATGCAGCCGAATACATCGTCAAACTGGTCGTTGAAATAAGGCCCGACAACGCCTTGAGGCAGCGTGTCCTTCATATCGTCAACCAGATTGCGTACTTCCAGCCAGGTCGGCCGGACTTGTGCAGGGCTTAAATTTTCTTTCAGATTGACATAAACAACCGCCTGGCCCGGCCGAGAATAACTTGTGATATAATCCAGCCCCGGCGTATCCTGCAGCTTCTTTTCGATTTTGTCGACAACCTGCTCTTCCACCTGACGGGCGCTGGCTCCCGGCCAGGCTGCCGACACCACCATTTCCCGAATCACAAAATCCGGATCTTCCATTCTTCCCAGTTGCTTGTAGGAAATAATCCCCATAATAAAAATTGCTATGATAAAGTAATAAACCAGCTGTTTATGCTTTAACGCCCATTCCGTCAAATTGACGCTCTTCATTGGCCTTCACCCGCGGTCTTCACCTGCTGCCCTTCCCGCAGTTTGTGGACGCCTGCCGTAACCAGCATTTCGCCGTCCTGAAGTCCGGCCAGCAGTTCCACCTGCCCGTCGCCGAAGGCACCGAGCGTAACCGGCTTCAGTCTGACAACGCCGTTTTCGATTACCCATACACAAGGGCTGTCTCCTGTCTGATAAATAGCCGACAGGGGAATATAGGCGACCCGTCCGCTGCCTGCATTGCCGATCGTTACGGCCGCAGTCATCCCCAGCTTCATTTCCGGCGGTGGATCAATCAGACTAATCCGCACTTTATACGTCCGGGAAACTTTATCCGCCATCGGCGCGATTTCTCTCACCTTGCCGTCAACCACCCGAGCGGGCAGCGCCCAAAAGGCAACGCGGATTTGCCGGGCCGCCCGCAGTTCTGCCAGCCGATTTTCCGGAACGTCGATTTCCACTTCCCGTTCTCCGTCCCTAACCAGGGTAATCACCGTTTGGCCGGCACTGACTACCTGCCCCGTCTCGGCATTTACCGCGGAAATGACTCCGCCGCTGTCGGCATACAGTGCGCTGTACCCTAATTGATTGGAACTCTGGGCATATTGGGCCGCTGCCTGCTGAACCGCCGCCAGGGCGGAATCATAGGCATTTTGATACTGATCGTACTGGGCCCGGCTAATGGCATTTTGCTCATACAATTGCTCATAACGGTGCAAGTTGCTTTCTGCCAGCCGCAATTGGGATTCGGCCGCATAGACCTGAGCGGAACCGATGGATACCGTTTGCTGAATATCTTTGGGATCAACCTCCATAAGAACATCTCCGGCCCGGACTACGCTGCCCAAATCCACATTTCTCCTAATAATTTTTCCACTGACCTGAAAGGCAAGCTGACTCTCGTATCTTCCCCGGACCTCACCGGAGTAAGTGGCACTTTCACTAAGTCCGTCCAATTTAACAACCTGCGAACGAACCAGCGGAATTTCTTCCTTCACTTTGTCTTTATTACCACACCCTGTCAATATCAAACATATACCCAAGATAAAAACAGTTATACCATTTCGAATCAACCGGCTTTTCACTTTATTCCCCCCACTTCAACTTGCAGCGGTAAGTACTTTAAAAATCTTATTACCAAATTTTTTGCGGCTACCGTGAAGAACTTCACCCCTATTGAAGTCAGAGTAAAATCATTGATAACTATTCGCTATGAATCTGCCTTTCCCTTTGAAGCCTTAAATTTGCCTGCCATTCATCATAATAACATAAACCTTGCGCTCTTTGCGTCTTTGCGGTTCCAAAGCCCCCGTATTTTCAAACTTTACCAACCCTTAACTGCCCGATATACCGCCTCAGCCACTGCCTCCGGCTTCACCTTGCTCATACAGCTGGCAGCACCGCGCGGACATTTTGTCTTATGACAAAATGAGCATTCCCCCTTACTGACCAATACCCCTTCCGTCTGTCCCGGGGGTGCATATATTCCGGGGTCTGTCGGGCCGAATATGGCTACCGTCGGTACGCCCAAGGCTGCGGCAATATAAAGCGGCCCCGTATCCCCGGTGACCACTGCCGCTGCTTGCTGAATAATGCCGGCCATTTCAAGCAGCCTCGTTTTGTCGATGGCATTAACGATAGATAGACCGGCCTTTGCCTGAATATGATCGCCCATTGCCACTTCCGCCTTGCTGCCGCACAGCACAATTTTAAAATTTTTACCGATAATTTGTCCGGTCCGGGCGAAAAATTCGGCCGGCCAATTTTTTGTTATCCATGTCGTTCCCGGTACGAAAACAACAAATCGTTCCCCGGGGGAAATTCCGGCATCTTTCAGAAAAGTTTCAGCAAACTGCTGCTCTTTTTCCGGTACCTTCAAAATCATTTTGCGGTCTACAGTTGTAATCCCTAAAGGTGCCAGCACACCAAGATAACGATCAATAATATGTCTGCCAAGAGGTTCCGCCGTTTCCGTCATAAACAGCGAGTTAAATTCTCTCGCCCGACTCATGCCGATACGCCGGTCAGTTTGCACCAGCCTTGCAATCATACCGGTCAGAAACAGTCCGTGTATATCCAGCACCGCATCAAACCGCCTTGCCGCCAGTGCTTTTTTCAAATCGCCCCATAAAGCAAAAGCCTTGGCGAATTCCAGCTTTTTTAAATAGTTGTCAAACCTTTCCCTTGACCAAACCATAATTTCATCAATATACGGATTGTCTGTCAACAGCTCCGCCGCTATCTCACCGACCAACCAGGTGATTCTGCACTCCGGCCAGGCCATTTTTAACGACCTGGCAACCGGCGTACAATGAAGCACATCGCCAATCGAGCTGAGCCGAATAATTAATATTGCCTTCATCCTGTGACCACCCATCTTTATCCGTTAAAGTCATGCTGCCGCGAAGAAACCGATAGTATTATTCTGGCATCTTCCCCGGCAAATATTTCGTCTGCTATTCGTTAATAATTGGCAGCGCAGCATCAATTCAAACTGTAGCAAAAAAAGTTCTAAATGAATTCAAAAAATTAGGCAGTAGAATATACTAAACAGAAATTTTTCTTTCTACTCGACATTCTTTTTTCTATTTTGCCATATTTCTGTCAAGAATTCACGCTATAATTATAAAAAAAGGAGAGTGATAGCATGACAAGTGCTAGCATAATGCATCTGGGAATAAATAGCGTTTACCTTCTTCTCATCACCGGCTATCTTTTCTTTCTCTATCGGTTCAACAAGATCCTGGATCTGGATTAGAAGAGCATTTCTTTGGTACTATAAAAACAAAAAAACCAGGGATGATTACCCTGGCAAAAGAGCAGCGGTTTATGCAGAAAACAGCAGAGTCGACATGTTACCGGAGGAACTCTGCAGGCTGCTGCTTGTTGAGACACGGTGACGGTTCTTTTGTCTAACCTTGCAGCATTTTATTTATCTTATCTTCATTCAGGCCGGTAATTGATGCTATTTGGCTGATTAATAAATTAATAAATTCTAAAAAAGCAAAACCTGTTTTCATCATTGAGAAATATATCTTTTCTTTCATTACCGCCAATCATGCCATGGCACTATCCGCTGTTACTTTTTACTCGCTGGTGTCCTGGCACTGTAATTCCCTCCCTTCAACTTAAACTGAAGGGAATAATTTTGTCAAGACAAAAGAACCGTCACCTTGTCTTTTAAAGAGTCCACCATTATAAGTCCGGTCAACATAAATCCGCAAATGCTCGTCAAGCCTGTCCCAAAAATCGAAACTATTTTTATAATCATAGGCGCTGCCGGAATTCAAAATTTCCTTTGCTTCCTCACACAATCTAAAAAAGCTGTTTTGGCGATAATCCAGATCCTGCTCATCACATGGCAGCAGCCCTCTTGATTCCGCATAGCCGAAAAAGAGCATGCGAAATAAAAGCGTTATGGCATCCTGATAAATCATCCGGCAGGTTACGGAGTCGTATGTCTCTTGTCCCATGCTTTCTTTTAGCCCATAGCAGATATCTTTCAGTATCTCCTCCGCCTTGCCCCGCAAAAAGTTCTCGACCTGTTCGGCCTTCGCGTCAGACTTATCTTTGATCTGTTCAATCAGCAGCTCACCTGTCTCATCCCGGTAATATGTCCGGGCATTAAAGAACAAATGAAACAAGGTAAAGGCGTCATCTGATGCTTTACCTTGTTTCAAACTATTCTCCATATCCACTTCCAGATAATTTTCATAAGGGCTGACATTCTTAACATAATAAATCCGCCATTTGTAACCATTGGTAAGCATGGCCCAATCAATGTTTTGCTGTTTAGCCGCACTGACTGCCTTATATGCAGGATATCCGCCCTTACTCGCTGCATTTAGATCTGTATCTTTTTCAACAGCATATAGGACCACTGCCGGTTTGTCACCTGATGCCGGGTTATTGGTATAAAGAGTAAATATATGATTAGCCGCAGACACATATTGGAAGCCGATGGTAGCCAGCGCCGAAGGGATATACTCGCCCAACCAGTTGTCTCCATACTCATCATGATATTCCTTTATCGTCTTATAAACGTGGTCGATCTTCTTCCCGATTGTGTTTTTCTGCAGTTGAATATATTCTTTGATGTAGGTTTCAGAAAATAAAAAGTGATTTTCAAAATAACTCATTCATTTCACCTCAAACCGGAATTTGGTGCAAGTTATAGAAGATTATTTTCAGCAAAACTAAAGTATTGATCCCCGCTTACAATAATGTGATCATTGACATGAATGGCAATTGCACCCAGCGCTGCGGCAATACGCTTGGTTACTTCCTTATCCGCCGCGGATGGCTGCTGGGTGCCGCCGGGATGATTATGCGCCAGAACTACGCTGTTCGCCTGATGGCGCAATGCAGTCTCAACAATGATTCTTGGATATACCGGCGCTTCATTGATCGTTCCTTCATGAACCATTGCAGCGCAATTCACCCTGTTTTGCGCATCTAAACAAACAAGATAAAAAGCCTCGTACACCCTCCCGGCAAACAGGGAAACAATGTATTCACCCGCCTTGGCTGAACTGCTGAGTGCCGGCTTCTCGCCCCACTTACCCTTGAAGTAGCGTCGTGTCAAGGATGGAATCAGCGAAACCAGAATCGCCGTGTTTTCACTTACACCGCATCGCTGCCTGATGTCTTGGGGATCAGCTTCAAACAGACCGGCCAGAGAGCCAAATTCACCAATCATTTTATGTGCCAGTTCATTGGTATCCTTCATCGGTACAGCATAGAACAGCAGCATCTCCAACACCTGATGATCCGCAAAAGTATCCAGCCCCTCCGACAGGTACCTTGCTCTTACTCTCTTCCTGTGTCCCTCATGCATCGTCTCAGACATACACACCTCATTAGGTCATGCTAAGCTAAAAGAAGTTTATGACAGATTAGTTTATATTTCCAAATTCTTTTCTTCTAGACTAATGACCATAAATCCTATAAAAAAAACAGCTCGACAAAAATAATTTGCATTATTGAATTATGAACAACAAAAAAGCCAGGGATTATTACCCTGGCAAAAGAACAGCTGTTTATGCAGTTGTGTCTACCGTCGAGCTGATAAGATTGGACAACACCGTCGATACGGTACTGCTGGGTGAAGCGCTGTCAAAAGAACAGCCAGTTTGTTAGAGGAGGAAGCATCCTGCAGCACGGATAAGAAGGTGGCTGCGGTGCCGGCGGAAGAAGAACCATCCAGCGAAGGCAGCAGCGTCGACATGTTGCTGGAGGAACTCTGCAGGCTGCTGCTTGTTGCATTCAGATTCTGCATGTACTGAAACTGAGAAGACGTCAGCGAATTTTCACCCCTCCTGCTCTGAAAATAAAAATGTTTCTCTTATCATTTTATCGTAAAAAATCTTTGGATTTTATTTGAGTTTAAACTTTTCAGCTATATTTTATTATGACAAACCGTCCAGGAGTCAATCAGCTCCCTGCTCTGGCCGGAGACACGGTAATGGGGAGCCGCGGTGAAAAGACACGGTGACGGTTCTTCTTGTCTAACTTTGCAGCATTTTGTTTATCTTACCTTCATTCAAGCCGGTAATCGATGCTATTTCCCTGATCGATAAATTCTAAAGCAAAGCCTGTTTTCATCATTGAGAAATTTTACTCCTTGTTTTAACCAAAACCACATCGCAGGTGTCTAAAATCATCCGATATGATTTGCACAAGTTTAGTCAAAATCATTCGGAAAACCATTGTATTATAGTACTGAATATGGTACTATTAATGTATAATTTAGTACTAAATGCGGTACTATAGAAAGGATGATGGTTTATATTTGAGTCAACTTCAAAAACTACTGAACAGGGTAAGAAATAATCCAAAAACTGTACGGTTCGAAGAATTAGACAAAATATTAATAAGCGAAGGATTTAAGAAGCGTCAGCCTCGTGGTGGTTCCAGCCACTACACCTACACAAAAGGAAATCGAATATTGACTGTGCCTCACAAACGCCCATACATTCTTGAAAAGTATGTGGAGCTCGCGCTAGAAGCAATTGGAGATTGCTTTGAAGAGTAAATCCGCAGCGAGTCTCCTTTGATATATAGGGGACGATAGCCTAGCGAATAGCGGTACTTGCCAAACCGATGCTTGTGGCAAAATAAACTGCTCACGTTGTGTGCTTCGTCGTACCCTTTTAGCAGTTTTACAATAAATAATGAGGAGAGATATCATGAGCAACAAAGTGGAAAAAGATTTTTCCTATTTTAGATCTTTGCCTTACCGTATAGAATTGAATCCTGCGACAGAAGGCGGATTTGTTGCTGCAATTCCAGATTTGCCCGGTTGCATAACTCAAGGAGATACTAAAGAAGAGGCTTTGCAAATGATTGAAGATGCCAGGGCGGCCTGGATTGAAACCGCCCTTGAAGAAGGATTCGAAATTCCAGAGCCGGTTCCAAATGAGGATGAGTTTAGTGGTAAATTTAACTTGCGTATTCCTCGCTCCCTGCATCGCGATTTAACGAAAAGAGCGGAGCGCGAAAAAGTTAGCTTAAACATGTTAGCGACTTATATATTGTCAGCTAGCATGGGTAAAAATTTGAAATTGAAATAAAAGAAGACCGTAAATACGCAATGTCATTAAGTTAAGAAAACAAAGCGACAAAGAAACAACGGAAAAGACAGAGAGATTGAGAAATAATGGTCTCCCTGTCTTTTCTGTCTATTTTTGAGCACCACAAACAGACAGATTGTCATCTGCCAATAAAAGGGATATAGTAAATAGG
>JBDKTO010000114.1 GCA_039680175.1 Veillonellales bacterium
AGATCATCAGGTATACCGAAAGCTCTTCCGACCAGGGCGGCGTATAGTGCAGAACATAGCGTTCAAACACCTGATAGGTGACCAGAACAACCATCATCACCGTCAAAACAACCATTACAAATTCCACGAATCTGGCAAGATAGTCCATAACCGTACTAGAGGATTGTTTCTCCGTCGAAATCATCCATACAACCTCCCGAATCTGTTAACTTACCAAATTTATATTCAGCTTTTACGAATAAAAGTGGTAAAATTTTCCCGGAAAAGTTTATTCACATCGCGTTGAATATCTTCTGCCGCAACAGGCCAGCTTTTTTTTATCAATTGGCTGTATTTCTCCCGGAGAATTTGCTCAATGCGGGGAAGCGAATGCTGCCACTTGTAGATCAGGTGTTCGAGAACCCGGCAGTCAGAATGCTGCGGGATAAAACTTGTACCCAATAATTCAAATCTCATCCTGGTAATTTCATCGACAAATTGAGGGGTGTTCAAAAACCACCAGCAGCCGAACAGCATCAGGTTACTGAACTTACGGGCTGCCACTGTTAGTTCATACTGATCCTCCCGGGAAAGCATGGTAAGAAGAAATTTATTCTGCGGATAAGTTGAGCACAGCTGGATAATTGCTCCTACGTCAGCCTTGCCAACTGCATCGCCGGCCAGTTTTAATTCCGGGTTTACCGCCCGTTTTGCTCCGACCATCAAGGCAAGCGGCAGCTGGTATTCCGCGCAGACAGGCAATACCACTTCTTGCAAGAGTATTGTCCCGCTGGCAGCCGTCAAGCAGGAAAAGTCGGGCGGCAGCGACAAAGCCACATATACCGGCTGCAGTTTTTCAATCCAGTCCTTCAGAAATTTTGCTGCCCCGGTCAGTGTAGCGGCAGTTAACTCCGCCTTAACCGGGTAACCCATCGATTGCAGAGTAACTGCGGCGGACTGCCAGTGATTGACCAGCTGATCCAACCGCAACGAATACAAAAATCTCTCGCTGCGATAAGCGCCGGATAAATACTTTACCTCCCTTTTGTCTAAAGGATCATTAGTCATAACCACCTTTTCGACATTGGCATACTCAAAAATCATATCGATATATTCGGCGTTCCTCATAGCGGCAAACTGCCGGCGGATCTCATTCAAATCTCTATTTTTACAAGTAATTCCCATGGTTTGTAAAATCGTTATGATCCCCTGGGTCGCTTCACTGACGGGGCTATTTTGCACAAATAACGCAGACCACACCAGTTCAGCCTGTTCCCCCTTGCTTAGCTGCCAGAACCGTTCTGCCGGTACATGCGTCTGTCGCATCGTCTCGGCAATTAAATAGTGATATGTCAGTAATTCATCAATTCCGGCAAGGCACAAATCGCCGAACTGTTCCGGAAACAAATGGGTGTGAACGTCAATTATTTTCGTGTCTTTAACCGTTTGGCTCAGTACCTGAGATAGCTGTTCTTCGGATTGAATCCGTACTGGTTCCATTTCTGCTTCACCGCCCTTATGCTTTTTCCCGCATAGCTTTGTAATTCAACGCATCCCACAAACCGTTGAGATAAGTCGCCCCTAAAGCCCTGTCATATAAACCGTAGCCCGGACGTCCTTGTTCTCCCCAGATCATCCGTCCATGATCCGGCCGGATCGGCCCGGTAAATCCAATATCATAATAAGCCTGCATAATCTCACGAATGTCCAAAGAACCTTCATCATATTTATGCGAGGTTTCATGGAAAATCCCCGGTCCGCCAATATTGATATTCCGCACATGACCAAAATGCACTCGGCCAAGCTTGCCAAAATAGCGGATCATTGCCGGAATATCATTCTGGGGATTGGCTCCCAGCGAGCCGCTGCATAAGGTCAGCCCATTGCTGGGGCTATCCACCAAACGAATAATCCGCTCCAGATTCTCTTTCGATGTGACAATTCGCGGCAGGCCAAATACCGGCCACGGCGGATCGTCCGGGTGAATGGCCATTTTTATGCCGCATTCTTCTGCCACAGGAATGATCCCCTGTAAAAAATATTTCAGATTTTCAAATAGTTTTTCGGCGTCGATGTTCTTATATAAACCAAAGAGAACTTTCAGCTCTTTTAGGCGGCCTTTTTCCCAACCTGCCATTTCAAATCCGTTAGAATTATTTTCTACATTTTCAACCATTTTTTCCGGTGTCTGATTTTGCAGCAGACGCGCATCATAGGAAAGTACGGTTGATCCATCCGGCAATTCGTACGCTAAATCCGTACGCGTCCAATCAAACACCGGCATAAAATTATAACAAACCACCTTGATTCCTGCCTGAGCCAGGTTTTGCAAGGTAATATTGTAGTTTTCTATATACCGGTCACGAGTAGGCAGACCCAGCTTGATATCCTCATGGACATTTACACTTTCAATTGTTTCAAACAATAAACCGTACTGCTCAACCTCCTGCTTCATAGCCAAAATCTTATTCAATGGCCAAACTTCTCCCACCGGAATATCAAACAGTGCAGCGACTATTCCCTTCATTCCCGGAATCTGACGGATGTATTGCAATGGAATATTATCGCTGCCCGTACCATACCAGCGAAATGACATAATCATATGCAGCCTGCCTCCTTAGTTAAAAATAACCCAGGTTTTATTGTATTTATCTGAATGTTCTTGCTGATATACTACCATACTACCATATCAGTGTCAATGCAAAGTTGAGTACCGGCGGCTGGGGGAACTTAGCTCATCGCTCATAGCCCATAGTCCATCGCACTTGGCTGTCATTGCGAGCGGTAGCGAAGCAATCTTCCTGCCGCTAATTCTAAACCGTTTTTGTCAGCGAAACCGTTCCCGGCGACATAGCGATAGGCAAAAAAGTAAACAAATAGTCCGTACCACTTTTCCTGTGATACGGACTATTTGTTTAGCTAACGACCCCTTCGCGTTTCCGCGCCTTTACGGTTCTAAAACCCCACCATGTTCAATCAAAGTATCCTGTCCTCCATACTTTTGGGCAGACTAAAATAATCAGCGTAGTCTCTGCGTAAATCCTGAATATCAAAATTCACTTTATTAAGATGTAAATCAATGATTCGCCTGCCGGCGGCTATATTCTTTTGCTTAATCGCCTGAACCAATTCTTGATGCTGCTGCAATATTTGGGGCAAATCGTACCCGCCGGCAATGTTGAGCATTCTGACCCGGTTGTAGTGGGTATTCATTTGCTGAATCATGGACCAGATTCGCGCCTTGTGGCAGCCGCTAAAAATAGCGCCGTGCAGCGCCTCATCAATCGCAAAAAACCTCAGATTATTCTTTTCCTGTATGCACAGTTCCTGAAGTGTAAGATAGGACTGCAATTCAAACAACTGTTCCTGCGGGAACTCCCGACAGGCAATTTCAATCACCGCCATTTCCACGGTTTCCCGCAGGAATCTCGACTCCTCAACATTTTCCAGATCAATCAAAGAAACATACGTGCCTTTCTGCGGCAAAATATCCAGCAAATATTCCTGGGACAACTGGATAAAGGCTTCCCTGACCGGTGTCCGGCTAACATTTAGCAGGTTGGATATATCCTTCTCCGACAAAGTACTGCCCGGCGGAAGTTTTAAGCTCATAATATTTTCTTTCAAAAATCTGTATACATATTCCCGCGTCGATTCCTGCGGCAATCGGTTCACCATTGCGATTTTCATTTATCTTCCTCTGTTTTTGCTTTTTTAATTATACTACTATAACTACTATACCACAGTCAATATGAGATTTGATCGTGATATAGCAGGTATCTTTCCTTTAATGCCGATGCACTGTCCAGCCTCTTCCGCTCAGCCACTTTGCCGTAGTGTCCTGAATTAATTTGCGTGACTGCTTCGCCTGGCATTCCGGACAGTTCAGTCTGTCCTTCAAATAAATAGCGTCTTGCTTCCCAGCCGAAAGGAAGCGCCGCCCGCAGCTGACGCAAGTTTTCCATTTGATTTTACTATCCGGCATATATCCCGACCTCCCGCATTCCTCTACTATGGCCGCTATCTCATTGTATTTCTCCCGATTGAAAAACAGAACCCTGCCTTCATCTTTTTACTTGCTTCTCTCAGTTTCACTATTTTAGACAAAATTTATACAAACTATCTTTCTTTTTGTCCGCTTTTGTTTTAAAATTAGAAATATAGCATTAAAATAAAGGAGCTTGGCTTTATGGAAGACGAATTACTGGTTAAGATTCTGAGTCATCTGGAAAGTATGAACAATCGTCTGCAAAGTATCGAGCAGGATATTTCCGCTGTGAAAACCGGTCAAACCAAAATGGAGAACGGTCTCACCACTAAAGTCACCGCGCTCTTTGACGGTTGGCAACAGCACGAAGAATACTTTGACGCCAATGTCAGGCAACTGGAGCATATAGAAAAAAAACTGGACAAGCTGGAACTGGCAACAACTAAAATCGGCAGTGCCCAGGAACAGCATTCCGCTCTTCTCGCTATGCTGGCCAGCAGTACAGCCCGACATGAGAGCGAAATCACCGGTCTGAAACGGGCAAAATAAAAAAAGCAGGGTGTGTAGCCCTATGTCTTTTTTTATTTTCAGGCGTATTAAGAGTATACCTCAACTTCCGGGCAGCTACCGCCGGAAGAATGATGCTGATACCACAAAGCTTTCCCCCGCAGCGTATCGCCGCCGCTTCCCGGATCGTCGCCCGGTTTTGTCAGCCAAAAATCCCAGCAAGTTCCGGCTGATCGGGGCCCATACAGTTTATTCCGGGATACGCAGCGATCCAGATTATCGGCGGCCTCGGCGTGAGTCATGACATGCTCGGCATCAATCGGAACAACCAGAGCATCCGCCAGCACCGCAACAGCTTGGGCGATGGTCTCAATTTGCTCATTCGTAGGCGGATCCGACCCCAAATTTTCACCCCAGGCGCCTTTGCCGCAGGCGGCGCAAACAGCCACAGCACCGCCGTTGCGATGCCGGGTATGCAGCTTGTATTCATTTAAATCATCGGTACTGACAAACAGCGTCCCATCCTGCCCGACATTCACATGATAGTCCGGCGATAATAAATTATAAGGCCCTGTTGTCCAATGGATATAGATTTTTACCGGCCGGCCAATCCGCCCGGCGATTTCCTCCAGGCGAGGCCGAGCCTGTTCTGACAACAGCCGCAATTCTGCCAGCGTTATCTTCCGCATAAGCTACGCCCCCTTTTACCAACACCTCACTATAATTTATGTGAAAAAGCAGCCATTGGTTCCTGCCGAATGCGGTTCTGCTGCATTATCCTGTTTTCAATTCTTCAGAATTGGCTTTCCTGTTTCCCCTTGCGGCAGGAATAATTTTTATATTGACCATTATGGAATGATAGCATACAATAATGGTGGATCAAGTTATTCTTACACCCTTTGCAGGGTGTCTTTTTTTAGTCAAAATTCCTACAAATTTAATTTTTATTTCTTACAAACAATTGACACATTCCTTACTATGTGATATCATGAACTTGCACAATCAGTTACACTTCCTTAAAAAAGTCGGCTCTAGGGTCGTCTTTTTTTGCTATGGTGCTAATTTTCCCTTTGCTCCGTCCTACAACCGAAATATTCTCAATAAAATAAAAACCGTCTATTTCAAAGTAGACGGCCCAACGATAATTACTCTTCCGGCGGAAATCTTGGCACGCATTTCAATAAATAATATAATGCGGCAGCGCTAACCGCAATGATGAAATATAGCAAAAACTGCATCCTCATATCCCCTTTCTTCGTTGGCATAGTCTATTATTACGCACTTCCGTTATAAATATGTGACAAATTTATTTCAATTATAATTCCCCCTGATTTTTAACCGGCTGTCCGCATTCACCGCCAGTGCCGCGTAAAATATCTATGGCATGCGGCAGCAACGGTAGAATAACATGCAAACATTCTCTGACCGCTTTAGGGCTGCCCGGTAAATTAACAATCAGGCACTTGCCGCGAATACCGGCCACTGCCCGGCTTAACATGGCCCGGGGAGATTCGGCAGAGCTTTCCCGCCGCATGGCTTCGGGCAAGCCGGGAATAGACCTTTCTATCACTCTAAGCGTAGCTTCAGGAGTTACATCTCTCTTGGAAAACCCCGTCCCGCCGGTAGTTAAGAGTATGGCGACGCCAAGTTCATCGGCCATCTCTATCATGGCCTGCGCTAACATCTCTTGATCGTCAGGCAATAGCCGGTAATCAATGACCCTTCCCTGTATATCCTTAATAAGCGTTTCAATTTCCCAAACGCTTTTATCTTCCCGCTCGCCTTTGGCTCCTTTATCGCTGGCAGTGATAATACCGACAGGAATGCCCGTCCAAAAATCAATACTGTCCCCTGCCTTTACCCTGCCGCCAACCAGCACACGAGTAAATATGCCTTCTTTCGGCATAATACAGTGACCCACTTGTTTGAAAATTTCACAGCCCTGATGGCACTCTTTGCCAATCTGCGTTACTTCTACCAATGCTTCACCGATGGTAAGATATGTACCGACAGGTATTGTAAACAGTTCCATCCCTTCTATTGTCAGATTTTCCGCAAAATCCCCCGGGGTTAAATCAATACCCTTTTCTTTACCGGCCTCCCGCATTTTTTCAATGCTGCTTACACTAAGCAAACTTACTTGTCTATGCCATTTACCGGCATGGGCATCTCCCTCCAGGCCCCAGCCTGCTATCAGTTTTCCCTCACCGACGCTTTCCTTGCGAACGCCTTTTTTCCTGCTGATACAAACCGCCGCTACCTTTCCTGGCATGGATTATCCTCCCTCTCAAACAGGCCGCTTTTACCGCCCTCTTTACGCAGCAAACATATATTTGCTATGACCATGGACCGGTCAACCGCCTTGCACATATCATAAATGGTAAGGGCGGTAACCGCAGCGGCCGTCATAGCCTCCATCTCCACCCCTGTCCGCCCGCTTACTTTAACAGTGGCTTCCAGCATAACGGACTGCTGCAGCCGTGTAAAGCTGATCTCCACTGCGCTGATTGCCAGAGGATGGCAAAGCGGGATAAGCTGATGTGTCTGTTTGGCAGCCATAATGCCCGCCAAGCGAGCCACTTCCAAAACGTTTCCTTTGGCAATCTGCAAATCATAAATTTTTTCCAGGGTTTCTATTTTCATAAAAACTTGTCCGCCTGCCACTGCCTGGCGATAAGTAACAGCTTTATCACTAACATCAACCATCTGACTTTCTCCCCAAGCATTAAAATGGGTAAATTCCGCCATAATTCTCTCCTTTTATTTCCCAAATGAACAATGAGGATATCGACAGCCTTCTACACATTGACGGCATAACCCCCCATGCCCCAGCGATGCGATATATTGGCGGGTAATATTTTCGCCTGCCAGCACTTTTGGTAAAACTATATCAAGTACAGTCACTTTGCTGAACATGCCGCAGGCAGGAATTCCCAGTATAGTTACATCCCCTAAATATGCCGCCATAAACATAGCACCAGGCAATACAGGCGTCCCATATACCGCAATTTTTGCCCCTGCCTTTTTAACCCCGGTCAGAGTAACGTCGTCAGGATCAACCGACATACCGCCGGTAATAAACACTATATCGTTGTTAGACGCTAATTTTTTTACATTCTCGGCAATCAGTTCGGCATCATCCGGCAAAAATATGGTTTGCGTAACCTGACTGCCCAAAACTTTAAATTTACTTTTAATGACAGCTTCAAATTTATCCTCGATAATACCCTGGTATACTTCATTACCGGTAATAATCAACCCTGCCTGCTTAGCTGCCAGATGAACAAGACGAATAAGCGGTTCCCCGGCAGATATTGCTTTAACCTCATTCATTATTTCTTCCGGCAATACCAGGGGTATGATTTTAACACTCGCCACTAGTTCACCAGTCTGAACCGGGCTATCATTATGGAGCGTGGACAGAGCTAATCCTTCCAGCAGATTGATCTGCAAAAGTCTTTCCCTATCAACTTTCAGCAAGCCATTGCCTGGAGCTTTTACATTAACCTTCCCTTCGGCAGCCTCCATGTAAGTTAACTCAGAATGCACCACTAAATGTACTAATTGCTCGGCAGCATCGTTTTCATGAAGGTATCCCGGCTTAATCTCCATAACATATACATTATTTTTACCCATACTTCGCATCAATGGGATATCTTCCGCTTTGATAATATGACCTTTTTTAAAAGCCACTCCTTTGAATTCTCCCGGCACAATGCGAGTTAAATCCTGGCCTAACACCATGCCAAGAGCCTGACCGACATCAATGACTTCCATGCTATGCTAAATCTCCCTTCTAATCAGCCCGCGGCCTGACTTCTGCCTCTGTTCCTGATGGCAGACAATCACTGCCTGAGACGGAATATCAAGTGGCGCCTCGGCAAATAACATGCCTGATATCATGCCATTTGCCTGAAATACCAATGGCTCAGCCTATAACATTCCATCCTTACGTTCACAGCGAAAACTGCTTAGCCGCCAATGCGTGACATACTGCGTTCACTTTTTTGCCCCTTTACCAACACATGCTGTTTAGGTTTATTCCACACAACCTGTTTTATTTGTGTAAGCAGCTCATCGTCGGAAATGCCTGAACGTAATTGCTGTCGCAGGGAATATTCTTCATTGGACAGCAAGCAAGGCCTGAGACAGCCGTCAGGAGTAAGACGAATACGGTTGCAGGAACTGCAAAAGTGCTGGGATACAGGAGCAATAAAGCTAATGGGGCTTTGGGATTCAGGCATATCATAAATTTTCGCCGGACAACTGCCGCCCATCTGAGGGATAAACTTACTAAACCCGGCAGCAGCGAGTTGCCTTTTCATTTCTCCGGCCGTAAATAAGTAATCTTTCCCGGTGCGAAATGGCATATATTCAATAAATCGGATCTGGTAATGATTTTTAATGCCAAAGTTAGTCATATCGACAAGCTCATCGGAATTAAACCCTTTCATGACCACCATATTGATCTTGACTGGAACAAGTCCGACTTCCCGGGCCCTTTTGATACCGGCCAGCACCTGTGGCAGCCTATCCTGACCTGTCAATTGAATAAATCGTTCCCGCTGCAATGTATCAAGACTCACATTGATGCGCCCCACCCCTGCCTGCTTTAAAAAAGGAGCGTATTCCGCCAGCAGGCTGCCATTTGTAGTCAGTCCAAGTTCCTTTATCCCGGGAATACGGGCAGCTTCCCGCAAAAAAGGCAGTAATCCCTTGCGTACTAAAGGCTCCCCGCCTGTAATACGTACCTTATCAACTCCCAAACTGGCAAAAGCGCTAATAATTCGTATTATTTCATCATAACGTAAAATGTCATTATGGTTCAGCCATCTCACGCCCTCCGGCGGCATACAATATTGGCAGCGAAAATTACATCTGTCAGTCACGGCCACTCGCAAATAATGAATATGACGGCCTATTCTATCATATAATTCAGCCACTTCTTTCACCTTCTTCTCCGTCCAGCGTTGATCATTTGTTTTCTCCACTTTTACCGCCAATGCATCTAAACGTTCATATATTATTCTCCCCCTATTTTCATAGATTAACACCTGCTCTGAAATTTATGTCCCCACCGGAGTATGTTGCCTTTTCCCAATAGCTGCCATAACGTCATTTATATCCACTAAATAATCAAAACCACCAGTTGAACTGGTGGTTTGCTCTGGCCCTATAAGGGCCTATTACCTGTGGTAGCACCTTAAAAGGTGCACTGATATGGTCTGACAACCACACTTTTACCACGGGCTGCCCCCTAC
>JBDKTO010000115.1 GCA_039680175.1 Veillonellales bacterium
AGGGGCTTCGCCGCATATTTTCGTCTGTTTGTCAATCTTTTTGTACAAAAAAAAGAACCGGGTACGCTTTTTTCGTACTCGGTTCTTTTGGGAATTTATCCTATATGCTTTAACTTAATGACATTGGCGGATTAGGCTCTCTTTTTTTTTGAGGAAACCCCATGACGCTGCTATGACACACCGGAGAATAAAAATGGGGAGCGCTGAGAAAACAGAGAAAGATCAGATTGTACGATCAACCTTTGCGGTTTAAAATTTCTGCATTTTCAAATCAAAGTACATATCGGCCTATTTACTGTGCCACACTAAAGGTGGATTGGATAATTCAGATTAAATAGGCGGTGGCTATGTATACCTTACATCATGGCTTTTGGATGTATTTTTTTACCAGGCATCATGGAAAAGTGTGGCAATTTGTTGCCGGGTCAATGTTACCGGACTATATTTATATTGTGCTGGTAATTCTGATGCTGGTTCAGGGACAGATTGGCTGGACGGAACTGTTATCAATGAGTCCCGCCATTCTAATGTCTTTTTTGCCGCTTCATCCCTGGGTGGTGAACATTGATTTATTGGGCCATTCTGTAGTCGTTTGGGGTGCTTTTTTCCTCTGTACCCTGCTGCCTGTAGTGAATCAAATGCAATCATTTGCAGTTGGCTGGGGCAGCCATTTGTTGGTTGACGGCCTTACGCACGGGGCATATGCCAATTATTATCTTTACCCTTTGTCTTTATCTGCGGTACATAGCCCCGTATCTTACTGGGAGCCGCAATATTTGGCGCATGAGTTCAAGCTGGTAAATAACACGTTAATGGCCTTGGTTGCCCTATATCTAATCTATTCCTGGTGGAGAAAAAAATATCGGAAATGAGGAACCTTTACGATTAAGGGATGTATTGTGAAATAATTTCTTGCAAAAAGTCAAATAGTCAAATATAATAGAAACACAAGGTCGAATAGTCAAAATTAAAGCGGGTGATATTGTGGCTAATCTGGCGGATTTTATTGAACAGTTTATTTTACGCAAGTTATCCGGCGAAGAGGATGATATTGTAGTTTTGCGCCGGAATGAAATTGCCGAGGAGATTGATTGCGCTCCTTCTCAGGTGAGCTATGTGCTCAGTACCCGGTTTACGGTGGATCGGGGATTTATTGTAGAGTCGAGACGGGGCTCGGGAGGCTTTGTCCGCATTGCGAGGATTCCGTTGCAGGAAGTTGTTTATAATGACGGAGTAGAGCAAATCAATGATACCGTATCCCGGCAGGATGTGGCAGATGTGCTGCACCACTTTGTCAGCCACGGACTGATGACGGGACGGGAGGCGGTGCTTATTGTTCACTTTTTTGATTTAATGGGTGAGCGGATTTTGCCGGAAGAACGAAGAGACATGCTGCGGTCGCTATTGACGGCATTGGCCGATTTAGCCTAGGAGGGATGTAGGATGTTGTGTGATGAATGTAAAAAAAGGATTGCTTGTATGCATATTACCAAAATCGTAAATAATCAGAAAGTTGAAAAGCATTTGTGCGAGCAATGCGCTAAGGAAAACGGCGAAATCAGCTTTTTAGTGGATAATAAAATCTCTGTTCATGATTTTCTCAAAGGTATGGTGAATCAATGTTTTGATTCACCGCAAAATCACAATGAGACAGCTTGCCCGCTGTGCGGTATGACGTACAGTGATTTTAGCCGCAATGGGAAAATCGGCTGCAGTGTTTGCTATACTACCTTTGGTTCACGGCTGGAGCCTTTGCTGCACCGGATTCATGGATCCAGTGTTCATACCGGGAAGATGCCGAAGCGAACCGGCGGGGCGCTGGAAATCATGCAGCAGTTGAAACGTCTGCGCCAGGAATTGGAGCAGCATGTGGCCCGGGAGGAATATGAACAGGCGGCCGTCCTGCGGGATGAAATTCGAAATTTAGAGCAAAAATCCAGTGAAATCAAGACGGACGGAACGGGGAGGCAATGTCAATGTCAATAGAAACTTTGCTGGAGCAACCCCTGACGCCATGGATGAACGGGTCTGGTTTAGACGGGGATATTGCATTGTCCAGCCGGATTCGCTTAGCTCGAAATCTGGAAGAGATACCTTTTCCCAACCGGGCAAATGAGGGACAGCTTGCCGGCGTCGTAACGCAGGTCAAGGTAGCGGCGGCTGAATTGAACATGATCGACCAGGGAAAATATTTGTTTGTTGAATTGGACAAATTACTGCCCTTGCAGCGCTATGTATTGGTGGAAAAACATATTGTCAGTCCCAATCATATACAGGAGCCGAAAAATCGTGCCCTGCTTTTGCGGGAGGACACGGCGATAAGCGTCATGATCAATGAAGAAGACCATTTGCGGATACAGTGCCTGATGCCGGGGCTTAATCTGGGGGAGGCCTTAGCCTTGGCAAATCAGATTGACGACGGGCTGGAAGCAAAGCTGGATATTGCTTTTAATGAGCAGATGGGGTATTTAACCGCTTGTCCCACCAATCTGGGAACCGGACTTAGGGCATCAGTGATGCTGCATTTACCGGCATTGGCGCTAACCCGGCAAACCAGCCGGATATTTAATGCCGCCACTCAATTGGGACTGGCGGTGCGGGGATTGTATGGCGAGGGAACGGAAGCGGTAGGAAATATTTATCAAATTTCCAACCAATTGACACTTGGTTATACGGAGCAGGGTATCATTGACAGTTTATACAGTGTGGTCAAACAAGTGGTTGATCATGAGCGGCGGGCCCGCAGTATATTGAAGGAACAGTCAGGCAGTATGCTGGCTGACCGGGTATGGCGGGCTTTTGGCACGCTACGTTATGCCAGAAGCATTTCCAGTCAGGAGGCCATGGCTATGCTGAGCGAGGTACGGCTGGGAATTGATTTGGAAATTATTGATGAAGCGCCTGCCGGTATTTTTAATGAACTATTGGTTTCGACCCGGCCGAATTTTTTGCAAAAGGCGGTGGGAAGAACCGATTTGAAAGCAGCGGAGAGAGATCAATTCAGAGCAAAAATGATTCGGGACAGGATAAACCGTAAATAATAATTTTCTAAAAAGGGGGAAATGAGGTATGCTTAGCAGATTTACCGAGCGGGCCCAGCGGGTGCTGATACTGGCTCAGCAGGAAGCAGTTCACCTGGGCCATGATTATATTGGCACGGAGCATCTTTTGCTGGGACTCGTTCATGAAGGGGAAGGAGTCGCTGCCAAAGCTCTGGCATCGCTGAATATTAATCTGGAAGTTGTGCGGGCCACGGTGGAACAATTGATCGGCCGGGGCCAGTCATCAAACCAGGAAATTGGGTATACTCCTCGGGCGAAGAAGGTGATTGAGTTGGCTATCAATGAAGGAATGCAAATGGGACATAATTATGTGGGGACCGAACACATTTTACTGGGATTAATTGAGGAAGGGGAAGGTGTCGCAGCCAAAGTGCTGGCCAGTTTAGGTGCCGATGTGAATCAGGTTCGCCAGAGGGTTATTGAATTATTAGGCGGCTACATGATGTCCGGCAATACACCCCAGCCTCAAATGGCCAGTCAGCAGGCAGCAGCTGGGACTACTCCCCTGCTGGATGAATTTGGCCGGGATCTGAATAAACTGGCACAGGAAGGAAAGATTGATCCGGTCATCGGCCGGGATATGGAGATTGAACGGGTACTGCAGATCCTTTGCCGGCGGACGAAGAATAATCCTGTTCTGATTGGTGAGCCGGGGGTAGGAAAGACGGCAGTGGCCGAAGGCCTGGCTCAGCGTATTATTGAAAATAAGGTGCCGGAATTGTTGAGCAGTAAGCGGGTTGTTTCTTTAAATGTGGCTTCCATTGTTGCCGGTGCTAAATATCGCGGCGAGTTTGAGGAACGAATGAAAAAAATTATGGACGAAATCCGTCAGGCCGGCAATGTGATTCTGTTTATTGATGAACTCCATACGTTGATTGGCGCGGGTGCGGCGGAAGGAGCCATTGATGCGGCCAATATTCTGAAGCCGGCTCTTGCCAGAGGAGAACTGCAGGCGATTGGTGCAACGACTTTGAACGAATATAAAAAGCATATTGAGAAAGACGCGGCTTTGGAAAGACGGTTTCAGCCCATTATGGTCAATGAGCCGTCGGAAGAAGATTCTGTTGCGATTTTACGGGGAATCCGGGATAAATATGAGGCGTTTCACCGGGCTAAAATTACCGATGCGGCGATTGAAGCGGCTGTAAAGTTATCCCATCGCTATATTTCCGACCGGTTTCTGCCGGATAAAGCGATTGATCTGATGGATGAGGCGGCTTCACGGGTGCGTTTGGGCGCTTTTTCACCACCGCCGGATGTGAAAGAAATGGAAAAACGGCTGGGAAAAGTTCAAATGGAAAAGGAAGCTGCCATTACAGCGCAGGAGTTTGAGCAGGCGGCTAAACTTCGGGACGAAGAGCAAAAAATTTGTCAGGAATTGGAAGGCAAGCAGAAAGAACGGCTACAGCAGGGTAATGACCGGATCATCGTAACCGAAGAAGACATTGCTCATGTGGTTG
Source organism: Veillonellales bacterium (assembly GCA_039680175.1). NCBI lineage: Bacteria > Bacillati > Bacillota > Negativicutes > Veillonellales > Veillonellales bacterium. Next base: position 4,523 of record JBDKTO010000115.1, read on the forward strand.
CTACCTGGACCGGAATTCCGGTGGAAAAATTGGCCCAGGCAGAATCGGAGCGTTTGCTGAAGCTGGAGAAAGTGCTGCATCAGCGGGTGGTTGGACAGAATGAACCGGTTCAGGCTGTGGCCAGAGCAGTACGGCGAGCCCGGGCCGGATTGAAGGATCCGAAACGGCCGATTGGTTCCTTTATTTTTCTGGGACCTACCGGCGTGGGCAAAACAGAGCTGGCCAGGGCTTTGGCCGAGGCAATGTTTGGTGACGAGGATGCTATGATCCGGCTGGATATGTCCGAGTATATGGAGAAATATACGGTATCCCGTTTGGTGGGCGCCCCTCCCGGCTATGTGGGCTATGAAGAAGGCGGCCAGCTGACGGATGCCGTACGCCGGAAGCCGTATGCGGTGATTCTGCTGGATGAGATTGAGAAAGCTCATTATGATGTTTTTAATATTCTTCTCCAGGTACTGGAAGACGGGCGTTTAACCGACAGTCAGGGACGAACGGTGGATTTTAAAAATACGGTTATTGTTATGACTTCCAATGTTGGGGCGAATCATCTAAAAAAGGATACTGCCGCTCTCGGCTTTGTTGCCGACGAAACAGCGGAGCAGAGTGCGGAAGCTGCCAAGGCCAAAGTGCTGACCGAAGTCAAGAAAACTTTCCGGCCGGAGTTTTTGAACCGTGTCGATGAATTAATTGTCTTTAGCAGCCTGACGGATGAGGAACTTAGAAGAATTGTCGATATTATGCTGAAGGAAGTGGTGAAGCGGTTGCGGGAAAATAATCTTAGCCTGGAAGTAAGCGATAAGGCCAAAGGAGAACTGTTGAAAGCAGGCAAGGATTATGCTTATGGCGCCCGTCCCCTTCGCCGGGCCATTCAAAAGCTGGTGGAAGACAAGATTGCCGAACTGATGCTCCAGCGGCAGGTGACTGCCGGCGATACGATACAGGTGGATGCCGCTGAAACCGGTAAACTGACTTTTCTGAAGAAAGCTTAGTAGCTGCTCTTTGCCGGATCAGGGCAGGAAAATGTTATTTCAATAGCGAAAGCACTTTAAGGATGAAGGTTGCTCCTTCATCCTTAAAGTGCTTTCTGTATGATAAAAAATATATTTAATTAGGATGTGAACCGATGGGAAAACGCAGAACGGCTTTCGTTTGCCAGGAATGCGGCTATGACACGGGAAAATGGCTGGGAAAGTGTCCGGGCTGCGGCGGATGGAATACGATGGTGGAAGAGGTGATTGCGCCTGAACCTTCTAAGGCGGGAATCGCTCTGGGATTATCTACCGGGTTGTCGCCGGTGCCGATTGGCGAGGTGGATACCAAAGATGCGCCCCGTTTTTCTACCGGGTCCGGTGAATTGGATCGGGTTCTCGGCGGCGGCGGAATTCCCGGTTCAATGGTGCTGGTGGTGGGCGATCCCGGAGTGGGAAAATCCAGTCTGACACTTAAGGTTTGCTCCTATGTGGCCAGGCAGCGGGGAAAGGTGCTGTATGTTACCGGCGAAGAAAGTACCCGCCAGGTCAGGATGCGGGCCGACCGGCTGAAGGCTGTTGAGAATGAACTATATGTGCTGAGTGAGACCAATTTGGATGTGATTGAGCAGCATGCTTTGAAATTAAAGCCGGATGTACTAGTTATTGATTCGATTCAAACAGTATTCCGGCCGGAACTTCAAAGTGCGCCGGGCAGCGTAAGTCAAGTACGGGAAAGTGCGGCTCAGTTGCTGCGGCTGGCAAAGACGCACTCGATTGCTACTTTCATAGTGGGGCATGTTACGAAAGACGGTACGCTGGCAGGGCCGAGGGTTTTGGAGCATATTGTGGATACGGTGCTTTACTTTGAGGGGGAACGGAATTCCCAGTTCCGGGTGCTGCGGGCGGTAAAAAATCGTTTTGGCAGTACCAATGAGATCGGGTTATTCGAGATGCGCAGTGAAGGACTGCTGGATGTGCCGGATGCTTCCAAGTTGTTTTTGTCCGAGCGGCCGCTGAATGTGCCCGGCAGTGTTGTTGTGCCGACGATTGAAGGAACCAGACCCTTATTAGTGGAGATTCAGGCTTTGGTCAGCAGTTCTCCCTTTATGCCGCCGCGGCGGACCTCCGATAGTGTGGATAGTAAGCGGATTCAGCTTTTGCTGGCTGTGCTGGAAAAAAGAGTGGGACTGCTGTTGGGAAATTCCGATGTGTACGTAAAAGTGGCCGGCAGCATTAAGGTAGAGGAGCCGGCAATTGATTTGGGAGTGGCAGTGGCTTTGACTTCCAGTTTCCGCAATCGCAGGACGGCAGGGAATACGGCTGTCTTCGGTGAAGTGGGTTTGGCCGGTGAAGTGCGGGCTGTGACTCAGGCGGAATCCCGTATTCGGGAAGCGGAAAAGATGGGCTTTAAGAAAATTATTTTGCCGCAAGGCAATGTAAAAGGGCTTTCCCTGGCTTCGTCGATACCTTTGGTGGGAGTGGAAACAGTGGCCGAAGGATTGGAAGCGGCTCTGGAATAAATATAGATGCGGATAGATGTAAAAGGGGGGCAGGATTTTACCGCAGCGAAGTCGTATATGATAGTTTGTTTCAGAAAAAGGAAAACCAATGTTTCAGAGGCGATGGAGGTCATGGTGTATGAGTAAAAATCGGGAAGAACGATTATGGGATGCCAGATTTATTAAAACGCTGCAATCAGTTGCACCTGGTACGCCTCTGCGGGAGGGCCTGGAGAATATTTTGCGGGCAAAAATGGGAGCGTTGATATTGGTTGGCGACAGCCCGGCGCTTATGGAAGTAGTGGACGGCGGGTTTTTGCTAAACTGTGAGTATACGCCGGCCGGTTTTTATGAATTGGCTAAAATGGATGGTGCCTTGGTCTTATCCAATGATGCCAGCCATATTATTTATGCCAATGCCCAGCTGGTGCCGAATTCCAATATTATTACCAGGGAAACCGGTACCCGCCACCGGACGGCGGAACGGGTGGCCCGGCAGACAGGCGCCTTGGTGATTGCTATTTCCCAGAGACGCAACCTGGTTACTTTATATTTGGGGAATTTGCGTTATACGCTCAAGGATATTGCCGTAATACTCAATCGGGCAAACCAAGCGCTGCAGGCGCTGGAAAAATACAAGGCGGTGCTGAGCAAAGGGTTAATTACATTAAGCGCTTTGGAGTTTGAGGATTTGGCCACTTTAGCGGATGTGGCATCGTTGGTGATCCGGGCGGAAAAGGTCAAACGCATTGCCAGGGATATTGCCAGGGATATTATTGAACTGGGACGGGAAGGCCGGCTTATCAGCATGCAGATGGAAGAAGTAATTTCGGAAGAAGATGATGTTCAGTTTTTAATTAAGGATTATTGTCTTAGTTCCGGCAGCACAGCTCATGAACAGGCCGGAGTTCAGCTGGCCGAGCTGTCGGAAGAAAATCTGGAGCCATATAATGTATGCCGCATTTTGGGATATGGCGTTACTCCCAATGCCATCGACATACCGGTTGCGCCTCGGGGCTACCGGGCGCTGCAGCTGATTCCCAGACTGCCGTCACTGGTTGTTGAAAATCTGGTGGCGCATTTCAAAACACTGCATCACATCTATAATGCAACCATCACGGAGCTGGATGATGTGGATGGGATTGGCGAAGTTCGGGCAAAAACAATCAAAGACGGTTTAAAACGTGTGCGGGAACAGGCACTGCTCGACGGTCATATGTAGCAATTTTACGGCGGGCTATGGTTCGCTTGTTTTAGCGGGATTTTCTTGGGACGGAAGCTTTTGTTTGTATTTTTCCAGATCCAGGGTTTTAATAAAGCGGGCATAAGCCCGATTCTCCTCGATTTTGACGATTTGGTAATAACGGTTGTCTTCCGACAGTACCTCATCCCCCAGATTGACTACTAAGGGGACGTACATAATGGTATGCCCGTCGTCTTCGTCAATAATGAGATAGTAATCATATACTTTCTGCGGGGGCTGTTCCGGCTTTTGCTGTACCGATAAAATATTAAGGGGTAACAGATGCAGCATACTCAGGCTGAAAACAATGATACCACATAGTATAATTCCACTGCCCCAATAGAACAGACGGCGTTTTCCCGCCATTGCCATAAGCGACAACTCCTTAGTCTTTCCGCTTTTTACGGGAGCCGAAAAAATTGATGAATTCATATTTGCGAAAACGTGCTAATTTTGCTTTGGCCTCCTGCCAGCTGCCGGTGCTGAGATAAAGGTAGGCGATGGCACCGAGGATGAAAGCTGCCAGGATAAAAAACAGATCGTGAACGGTACTTTCGGGAAATTCGGCCGCAGCGCCGGCCGCGTCCCCGGCCGCAGTATCAGTCATTCCAGCAGGCGGGATCGGATTGCTGTCGCCGGAGATTGCAGCGGCAGAGTCCGGGACTGGGCCGGGAGGCAAAAAGGAAGGGACAACATCGGCGAAGAGGGTGGCGCTGTAGGCGGCAGCTTGCAATGTATTATACTGGGTGCCAATCTCAAGCAGCATCGACCGGGGATTTAAATCCTGATTATAATTGCCGCGGGCGATGAAAATTCCCCGGATGAGGCTCTTGTATCTGGCGTCTGCCGCTGCTTTAATTCTTTTGGCATAATCGAGAGTAGTGGCTTGATTTTGGTTCTGCTGGCCGACTACCAATAAAATTTTAGCGGCTGTCTGCCCGTTTATGGTGGTTTGGTAGAAAGCGACAGGCGCACTGTCCCGATGAAGATCAAATAACGTTGCCGGCTGTTGCTTCAGCAGTTTTAGGAAAGTGCGGCGGGAGCGCTGGTAAGCATTGGCATCATGAGGCTCATGCAGGGTTTTATCATGGATGGTCTGAAACCCCAGTTCCGCCAGACGACTGGTAAGAGCATCGCCTACCAGCATGATGCTGCCCCTGCCGGAAATGGAGGCTTTGCCATCAGTGGGAATATAGCTTTCATCCGTATGGGTGTGATAAACGGCAATGATCGGCCGAGACGGAGCGGCCTGGGCGGGAACTGCCACGGCTTCGTCAAACAGAATTGCTCTGCCGGAGAGAACCCGTGCTTTTGCCATTCTTCCTTCAACCGCGGTAATTTCGTAGAGATGGTTTGCTTCGTCAATATAATGGTCGCCGGGATGAACCGTAAGTCCGGTTTGCAGGATGATAATGCCGCTATCATCAATGGCCGTAATATAGCCGTCATCGATTTCCTGATTCTCCCAAGAAACGGATGATGCCGCTACACTGAATCCGGGAAAGGTGCCAAGCAGCCATAGGACGGATAATGCGGCAAAGAGTAGGCGCAGCATGGTCACACCTCATTATCAAAAATATGATTACTGGTATCATTTCCTCTTAACAGAAGGTTTATGTAAGGGGAAGGAAGAGTAAAAAAAGTACAGCGATGATCGCTGTACTTTTTACTCTTATGAATTTTGCTAGGAGAGGTGAAAAAATCCTAACGTAGTTACATTGTCGAACTCCCGGTTCAGTACGTCTTCCAGCTTTAATCCCGATAAATTACATAAAGCTGCTAAATAAAACAGATTATGGCCGATTTCCTTGGTTAGAATTTCCTGACAGCTATCACAAGGTATACCTGACAGATGAGAAGACATAAAGCTTTTTAAATCGCTGTATTGGGTATCAGCCGGAACTTGCTGACGGGATGCGTTAACAGTAATACAGCCGCATTCGGTGACGGCTTTCGCAAATGCCCGGTTAACGCGGGCGGTAGATTCCTGATATTTGGTTAAAACATCGAGTACACTACGGTGGCGGATCAAGTAGTCATCAACAGCGTTCTGAAAATCCTGGCAACATTTCGCTTGCATTTATCGCGACACCTCACTTTAAAATTAATTATATAAATACCGGTCTACCGTTGTCAATGGGTTTGACCGAAAAGGATCAGCAATGTTGGTAATTGAGAACTGGAATATAAGGCGTGTGGGGTAAGTGCGGCACAAAATTGAGTTTTTATTATTGACAACAGGCGCAATGCTATGCTAAAATAAATAATTTTGACAAAAACGAATCTTTATGCTATAATTTTTCCATAGCAGGAGGTGCTGCGAGTGTTGAGTGTAGGGGACAAAGTGGTTTATCCCATGCATGGCGCTGGTGTGATTGAAGCCATTGAAGAGCATGAGGTGCTTGGGCAGCGACAACTTTATTATATCCTTACAATGCCTTATGGCGGCATGAGAGTCATGATCCCGCTAAAAAATGTAGATAATGTTGGTCTGCGGGAAGTGATTGGTCCGCCGGAAGTGGAAAAGGTGGCTGGTATTTTGCAAGCCGCTGCTTCGCCGGTGAATACCAGTTGGAATCGCCGATTTAATTTGAATCTGTCTAAAATAAAAAGTGGCAGTATATATGAGGTGGCAGAGGTCGTACGCAATTTGATGCTGCAGGATCAGGCAAAAAAGTTGTCTACCGGAGAACGGAGACTGTTGGATACCGCCCGACAAATTTTAGTCAGCGAACTGGTATTGGCTTGCGGTAAGGATGTAAATAGTGTGGAAGAATGGCTAAGCGGTTTAATACAAGGAAGTACGCCAGGAAACTGACGTATTTTTTTGCCCATTTATGGTTAAAATAGAATTTGATTTCCACGTTTTTCCTTTTAACGGGAATGCTTGTGGGAAAGGGGAATTTCCTATATAATTAATAATTAAGTATAGGGATGAGAGGGGGTGAAGGAGTTTGTTAGATAAAATTTTACGTGCTGTGATTACGGTACTGACAGCAATTGCCGGATTAATGCTGACGGAATGGATCAGCCGTTTTTTACCTTCCATCGTAAGTGTTGATTTTTTGCGCATGGGTATATTCGGCAGTACTGTGGCTGCGATTCTGTCTCTTATTTTCGGTGCGGCCATAGGTGGTGCGATTGGGTTCTTAGTTGCTCCGTTTTTTATTAAGTATTTATGGCAATTTACTTACTGGGTAGAAGCACGACTGAACAAAATGCCGGTATATGATGTTGTGGCGGGAGCTATCGGTCTTGCAATAGGACTTATAATTTCCAATTTGTTGGGTTCCGCATTCTTACCGATTCCAATTGTCGGTAGCTACGTTCCGGGTGTGCTTAGCATTATTCTCGGTTATTTGGGAATTAACATCGCCATTCACAAGCGGGAGGAATTATTTAGTCTGCTGGGGTCTATACCCTGGGTGGGCAAGGATCGTCAGAAGGATAAACATGAGGAGAGTGCCTGCGGGTGCAAGATACTCGACACCAGTGTGATCATTGACGGACGCATTGCCGATATTTGCAAGAGCGGTTTTATTGAGGGAACGCTGCTTATACCGGTTTTTGTTTTGGAGGAACTGCAGCATATTGCGGATTCTTCCGATTTATTAAAACGCAATCGGGGACGCCGCGGCCTGGATATACTGAACCGCATTCAAAAGGACTTGGGGATGCTTGTTAAAATTGACAACCATGATTTCGAAGATATCGCTGAAGTGGATTCCAAACTGGTCAAACTGGGCCAGCTCCTGGGAGCCAAAGTGCTTACTAATGATTACAATCTGAATAAGGTTGCCGAACTTCAGGGTGTACAGGTATTGAATATTAACGAGCTGTCCAATGCCGTGAAGCCGGTGGTACTGCCGGGGGAAGAGATGACGGTTCGTATCGTGAAAGACGGTAAGGAATTTGGTCAGGGAGTAGCCTATCTGGATGATGGCACTATGATTGTAGTAGATGGCGGTAAGAAGTATATTGGGGAGACCGTTACCGTACTGGTAACATCGGTATTGCAGACAGCAGCCGGTCGGATGATTTTTGCCAAACTCAAGGCTGTGGAAAAAGGAGCCTAAAAGATATGAAGGTGACAGCGGTTATTGCTGCCGCCGGACAAGGCAGACGTATGGGCGGGGGGATAAACAAGATTTTTATCCCCCTTTTTGATTGCCCAATCCTGGTACATAGTGTACGGATGTTTTCTCACTGTCCGGCAGTGGACAGTCTGGTGATTGTGTCTGCCGCCGGCGAAGCGGCACAGGTGGAGGAATTGCTGAGAAATTTGACAGATGTTAAGCCCTGGCAGGTAGTGGAAGGCGGCAGCGAGCGGCAGTATTCTATTGCCAGGGCGCTGACCGCGATTGAGACAGAGACGGATATCATAGTGATCCATGATGGCGCCCGGCCGCTGGTGGAAGCTCCGGCGATTGAACAGGTCATCGCGACAGCCAGACAGTACCGGGCGGCAGGAATTGCAGTCCCGGTCAAGGATACGATAAAAAGCGTGAATGAGGCAGGGTTTATTACAGAAACGCCAGAACGGAAAGCTCTCTGGGCGATGCAAACTCCCCAGGCGTTTGAGGCCGGGTTGCTTCGCCAAGCTTACCTGGAGGCAGACCGGCGGCAGTACTTGGGCACGGATGATGCTGGCTTGGTGGAACGACTGGGGATACCGGTAAAAATTGTAGCCGGTAGTTACCGGAATATTAAAATCACGACGCCGGAAGACCTGATTATAGCTCAGGCATTGATGAAGCAGGGAGAGAAACAGGACATGCTGCGTATGGGAATGGGGTATGACGTACATTGCTTGGTGGAAGGCCGCAAGCTGATACTGGGGGGGGTGGATATACCCTATAGGAAAGGGCTGGAAGGCCATTCGGATGCGGATGTACTATTGCATGCGGTTCAAGATGCTTTGTTGGGAGCGGCAGCATTGGGGGACATTGGCTGTCATTTTCCTGACAGTGATCCCCGCTACAAGGGTGTGTCCAGTCTGCTCCTTCTGGAAAGAGTAAAGCTCATTATCAAAAATCACGGCTACAGGGCACATAATATTGATGCGACAATTGTTGCGGAGAAACCGAAATTAGCCGGATATATTGAAACCATGAATCGTAATATTGCAGTTGCTTTGGATATTGGCATCCAGCAGGTCAATGTCAAAGCAACGACGACAGAGGGGCTTGGTTTTGCCGGTAGAGGAGAAGGAATTGCCGCTTATGCAGTGGCGACGTTGCTGCCGCAGAAATAAATGTGAATAAAAACCGCGAATAAATCCATATTATAATTATATCGTAAATGAATTTGCCTCCTTATATCTGCTCTCTCGGTAAGGGGTGATTATTATGCGCTGGTTGGTCGTTTTGCTATGGAGTGCCATGATTTTTTTTCAGACGATTCCAGTTCAAGCGGCTGATTTGAAAATGAATATTAATATTGTGCGCCAGGACGACGGGATTACCTGGGGTGAACTGTGGTATGACGATACAATGGTATGGCGGCTGACATTTCTGACGGATGGAGCGAAACCGGTAATTGCCGGTAATGTTCCGGCGACTACTTTTATCACGCCGGATATTGTGAATGGCTTTTTTTTATTGAAAGTGCAGTGAACGCCGCTTGGTCACTGGATAAATGGGACTAAAATTCAGCTAGAGATCAAACTCCGACTGAATTTTAGTCCCATTTGATTTTGCAGGGTTCGGGAAAATCTGTTAAAATAGCATTGGCTAGAATTGTTTGGAGGGAATGTATATGTTGCAAAAGGAAATGCGGGTACGGTTTGCGCCCAGCCCGACCGGACCGTTTCATATTGGCGGTGCCCGTTCGGCGTTGTTTAACTGGCTGCTGGCCCAAAAATGCGGCGGCAAACTGGTGCTCAGAATCGAAGATACGGATTTGGAACGTTCCAGTAAAGAATCGGAGGAAAATATTAAAGACGCACTGCGGTGGCTGGGAATCACCTGGGATGAGGGGGCCGATATGGGAGGACCTTATGGGCCTTATCATCAAACCGAGCGTCTGGATATTTATCGTCAATATACTGAGAAAATGCTGGCAAGCGGTCAGGCTTATTACTGTTATTGCAGTGAAGACGAGGTAGAAACCGAGCGTCAAGCACAGCTGGCGAAGGGGGAAACACCCCGCTATTCGGGACGTTGCCGCAATTTGACGGCGGAAGACCGGGCCAGGTTAGAGGCGGAAGGGCGTAAGCCGGTGGTGCGCTTTAAGGTGCCGCAAAATCAGCAGATTGTATTTAAGGATTTGGTGCGGGATACTGTCAGCTTTGATTCCAATGGGATTGGCGACTTTGTGATCGTGAAATCAGACGGCATTCCTGTTTATAATTACGCAGTCGTGATTGATGATGCCTTGATGCGGATTACTCATGTGATCCGGGCGGAAGAACATTTGTCTAACACCCCGCGGCAAGTACTGCTGTATCAGGCCTTAGGGTTTGAATTGCCGCAGTTTGGCCATATTTCCCTTATTCTGGGCAAAGATCGCACTAAGATGAGCAAGCGTCATGGTGCCACTTCAGTGGAGCAGTACCGTGACTTAGGCTATCTGCCGGAAGGTATCGTTAATTTTCTGGCCCTGCTGGGCTGGGCGCCTACCGGTGAGCAGGAGATATTTTCTCGGGAAGAATTGGTTCAGCAGTTTTCTATGGAGCGGGTGGCCAAAAATCCGGCGGTTTTTGATATTGATAAATTGAATTGGATTAACGCACACTATATCCGGCAGGCCGACCCGGAAAAAATTATGGAATTGGCATTGCCCCATCTGAGGGCCGCAGGTTATATCGGGGATGAACTGACGACGGAAAAGCGGACCTGGCTGGTGGAAGTTGTTGCTGCTTTGCAGGATCATATCAGCTATGCGGCTCAGCTTGTTGATCATGTTGGCATTTTTTTCAAGGAGAATATTGAATTTGAGAACGAGGAAGCAAAAGCAGTATTGCGGGATGATGATATTCCCAAAGTAATGGAGAGTTTTCGCACCAAAATTTCTGCGCTGGACGTTGTGGATGTTGCTAATGTAAAAGCCCTGCTGAAGTCGATGATTAAGGAACTGAAACTTGGCGGCAAAAAGGTATATATGCCTATCCGGGTGGCCCTGACCGGATGTATGCACGGGCCGGAGCTGTTTCAAATTATCCCGCTGTTAGGCAGGGAACGGGTTTTGGCCAGAATAGAAGCAACTTTGGCTAAAATATAATTGACAGGAAAAGTTACCCTTAGTATAATGCAGATAGGAATAGGGTCGGCAGGAAACAGGCCGACAACAAATGTGATGAACGGGAGAAGTAAGCGTAAACTACCCCTCAGAGAGGTATCGTCACTGGCTGAGAGCGATATCAGGGAAGGAACGCTGAAATGCACCCGTGAACTGACTGGCTGAACCGTGAGCGGCAGGCTGGCCCGGCAGCAGCCGTTACCATGCGGTGAGAGGGGTTTTAAACCCAAACAGAGTGGAACCACGGGCCACCGTCTCTGTATGAGACGGCGGCTTTTTTATATTTTATTGCAAATATTTGTTGGAGGGGTACAGATGTTTGGCAGGATAAAAAGCGACATTAAGGCGGTTTTTGAACGGGATCCGGCGGCACGCAGCGTCTGGGAAGTTTTACTGTGCTATCCGGGACTGCATGCTATCTGGCTGCACCGTATGTCCCATTATCTGTATAAACGGGGCTGGATTCTTCTGCCGCGGATGATTTCCAATCTGGGACGGTTCCTTACAGGAATTGAGATTCATCCCGGCGCTACCATCGGTAAGGGATTGTTTATTGATCATGGAACCGGGGTGGTGATTGGTGAGACTGCGGAACTGGGTGAGAATGTAACTCTGTATCAGGGAGTGACATTAGGGGGGACCGGCAAGGAAAAAGGCAAGCGGCATCCGACCATTGGCAATAATGTGGTGGTCGCTACCGGCGCCAAAGTATTGGGCTCCTTTAAAGTCGGTGATGATTCGAAAATTGGCGCCGGTTCAGTTGTTTTGCGGGAGGTGCCGCCACATTCCACTGTTGTCGGTATTCCGGGGAAAATTGTATGGCATGAAGGTGTTAAGCTGGCGAATGCAAGGGATGAAGTGGATTTGGAACATAGTGATCTGCCTGATCCGGTAGCAGAGATGATGCTGTGTATGCAGCGTAATGCAGTCAGGCTGGAACAGCGGGTTACACAATTGGAAAGGGAGCTGAAGCAGCGTGACAATAAAAGTATATAACACGCTAACGAAACAAAAAGAAGAGTTTGTACCCGGTGAACCGGGCAAGGTAAAGATTTATGTCTGCGGTGTTACGCCTTATAATCATCCCCATATTGGGAATGCCCGGCCCTTTGTTACCTGGGATGTGATTAAACGATACCTGGAAAAACAAGGCTACAAAGTACAGCATGTCCAGAATTTTACCGATGTGGATGATAAAATTATTAAAACAGCTGCTGGGGAGGGTGTAACCTGGGATGTGATTGCCAATCGCTATATAGCCGCTTATTTTGAAGTTATGGACCAGCTGCATGTCCGTAGGGCCGATGTGTATCCCCGGGTTTCCGAGCATATGCCGGAGATCGTGGCTATGGTTAAGACTTTGGTGGATAAAGGCTTTGCTTATGTGGTGGATGGTGATGTTTATTACGGCGTTGAACGTTTTGCCGACTACGGCAAACTGAGCGGACGGAGTCTGGAAGATATGAAGGCCGGTGCCCGGGTTGGCATTGATGAACGAAAAGAGCATCCGATGGATTTTGCCTTATGGAAGAGCGCCAAACCGGGTGAACCTGCCTGGGAAAGCCCCTGGGGCCTCGGCAGGCCGGGATGGCATATTGAGTGTTCGGCCATGTCTCTGAAATATCTTGGTAATAGTTTTGATTTTCATGGCGGCGGCAGCGATTTGATCTTTCCCCACCATGAAAATGAACTGGCTCAGTCGGAAGCTTATACCGGGGCGGCACCTTTCGTCCGTTATTGGCTGCACAATGGGTTTATTACTGTGAATGAAGAAAAAATGAGTAAATCTCTGGGCAATTTCTTCTTGGTGAAAGATATTTTGGCGCATTATCCGGCAGAAGTGCTGCGCTACTTTATTTTGGCAACCCATTACCGCAGCCCGCTGGATTTCAGCGACGAAAGGCTGACGGAAGCCGGACGAAGTCTGGAACGGCTGCGTACGGCAGTGGAACATTTACAAGACTTGGCAGCCACTCCGGCGGGTACTGACAGTGAGTTATCTGCGGCGATGGAGCAAGGGGCGGTTAAGGCGCAGCAAGATTTTTTTGCGGCTATGGATGATGATTTTAATACGGCTTTGGCAATCAGCATGATGTTTGGCCTGACGAAGGAAATCAATATTTATCATAGTGCAGTGGCTGCCGGGAAAGTTTCCTGTGATCATGCGGCAGTTGAAGCCGTTCGCGCGATTTATTTTGCCATGGCCGATATTTTGGGGCTGCTGGTCCAGGAAAGAGCGGGTAAGAGCGATGCCGCCGACGAGCTTGTGGAACCGCTGTTGGATATTATCATCAACATTCGGCAGGAAGCACGGCAGAAAAAGGATTGGGCTACAGCTGACGGCATTCGGGACAGTTTGAACGCCATTGGTATTGTTTTGGAAGACTCTCCCCAGGGTATTCGGTGGAAAAAACGATGAATTTTGAACATTTTCAGTTTTTATTGGAGCATGCGCTGCAGCAGAGTGAGGATGGCGTACTGCCGGTAAAATATAAAGATATTCCGGTGAAACAGCTTCATCCATTGGTATTGGCCTATATCGGCGATGCCTATTTTACCCTGTTTGTCAGGACGAGACTTCTGGCGTATGAACAAAGCAAAGTCCGGGTACTTCATACCTATGATGCAACAATAGTTTCTGCCAGCATGCAGGCGGTCGCTTATCGGCAGCTGGCAGAAACTTTAACGCCAGAAGAATTGGCGGTGGTACGACGGGGACGCAATGCCAAATCAACGGTGCCAAAAAGTGCGACAGTCAGCGAATATCGTTACAGTACCGGGTTTGAAGCTCTGCTTGGCTATTTATTTCTGGGAGGGCAGCAGCAGCGGCTTTCTGAACTTGCCGAGCGGGCATTTGTTGTTATTTCCCGGGAAATGACAAAAAAAGATAAGAATAGTGGTGAACAGCAATGAAAGTAAAATTAATTTGCCACACTCCGGAGCCGGAACGGACTGTGGCTATGTCGGCGAGGCTTTGTTATTCGCCGGTGGGAGCGGAACAACTGGCGGAAAGCATGTCAGAAGAACAAATTGATAAATTGGTGCAGAAGATTGTAGAACTGGGGCATGCCTCAACCATGGAACATGTGAGCTTCACTTTTGCTATTGAAGGCGTTTCCCGTGTACTGACTCACCAACTGGTAAGGCACCGGATTGCCTCCTATTCCCAGCAGTCTCAACGGTATGTCGGCGAACATAATTTTGAATATATTCTTCCCCCGTCTGTGGCAGCCAATGAGACGGCCCGGACGAAATTTACTGCGCTGATGGATCAAATTCGCAGTGCCTATGATGAATTAGTCGATTTGGGTATTCCAAAGGAAGACGCCCGTTATTGTCTGGCGAATGCGACGGAAACGAAAATTGTCGTTACCATGAATGCCCGGACGCTGCTGCACTTTTTTCAGGTGCGCTGCTGTATGCGGGCACAGTGGGAAATTCGGCAGATGGCGGAGTTGATGCTGGCGGAAGTCCGTAAGGCCGCTCCGTTATTGTTTAAAAATGCCGGCCCCACCTGCGTAACGCAGCATTACTGCAGTGAAGGGACCATGACCTGCGGTCGTCTGGCAGCAATGGAATAGATGAACTGAAACCGGGAGATTCCCGGTTTTTGTATACATATTGGCGGGTAAAAAAATATAATCTTGATGAGCTATGAGCTATGAGCTATGAGCTATGAGCTATGAGCTATGAGCTATGAGCTATGAGCTATGAGCTATGAGCTATGAGCTATGAGCTATGAGCTATGAGCTATGAGCTATGA
>JBDKTO010000116.1 GCA_039680175.1 Veillonellales bacterium
GGTTGGCATTATTCATCCGCCGGTAGGTACGGCTTTGTTTGTTGGCTGTGCTATTGCAAAATGCAGTCTGGAAAGTACGGTGAAGCCGATCTTGCTGTTTATTCCGGTGCTGATTGTGGTTTTGATTTTAGTGACTTATTTCCCCGCCTTTACCATGACGCTGCCTAAGATGTTTATGCCGTAATGGATTGGATCTTTGCGGGAGATTAAGAGTAAGGAGGCGATAACCGGCAAGTTTAGGGTTACTCATGCTTAGCGAAAACAGAGGAGGGCAATTATGAAAAAATATCAGTGGATATCCTTACTTGTTTTGAGCATGTTTGCAGTATCAGTCATGTTAACCGGGTGCGGCTCATCATCTTCTACTGCACAGAAAAAAACCATTGTTTTAAAGGCGGCTGATAACCAGATTGATACATATCCCACAGTAATGGGCCTAAAATATATGGCAAAATTACTGGACGAGCGGACTCAGGGCCGGATTACAATGCAGGTGTATTCCGGCGGACAGCTGGGTGGTGAAAAAGAAACTATTGAAATGACCCAAATGGGGACAATTGGAGTAAATCGTATCAGTACCGGTTCTTTGGCCGGATTTGATTCAAAACTGACAGCTTTGACAATGCCCTTTGTATTCCGGGATGCCGACCATTTATGGAAAGTGCTGAACGGAGATATTGGCAAGGAATTATTGAATGATTTGAATAAAGACGGAATAATCGGGCTGACCTACTATGATTCCGGCGCACGCAGCTTCTATACGAAAAATAAAGCGATTGATACGGTTGAGGCGGCAAAAGGACAGAAATTACGTGTGCTGCAAAGTAAGATTTTTGTGGATTTCGTCGATACTTTAGGTGCATCGGCAACGCCCATGGGATATGCGGAAGTCTACAGCGGTCTGCAAACCGGTCTGATTGACGGAGCGGAAAACAATCCACCGAGTCTGTGGGCCATGAAACACTACGAGTCGTGTAAATATTTTGCGCTTGACGAGCATATGATGGTTCCTGAAGTGGTTGTAATTAGTAAAAAGATATGGGATACCTTAAGCCCGGAGGATCAGCAGATCGTAAGGCAGGCTGCTGTTGAATCCACCGAATACCAGAAAAAAGCCTGGGCTGATTATACCGATCAGGCATTAAAGGACCTGGCTGAGAGAGGAGTAGTCATTTCTAAACCGGATAAGGAACCTTTCCGTAAAGCCGTAAGTTCCATGTATGAGAAATATCCTGAATATAAAGAGATAATAAGTAGAATTCAGGCAGTGCAATAGCATATTGGCACCTGGTTTAAAAACCCGCCTGAGCCGTAAGGTTTTAGGCGGGTTCTGTTTGGTAGATGCGTATGGTAAAATAAAAGCCTAAGCAAGGCGGAGCGTTTGCGGCTGCTATATGCGGGGGAGAAAGGAAAAATGAAAATGTTACATTTAAATCGGGAGACAATCAAAAATACCGCTGCGTGGGAGCAGGCAGGCATAGAGACATTACGGTTCGATTACGAGCGGATGGCGGCGTTGACCAAGAAAAATCCCACGTGGATTCACTTCGGGGCAGGGAATATTTTCCGGGGATTTATCGCCATGCTGCAGCAGACGCTGCTAAATTCAGGAGAAGCAGAGACCGGGATTGTGGCGGTAGAAACGTATGATCATGAAATCGTTGAGAAAATTTACAAGCCGTATGACAATTTAGGAATGCTGGCTATTATGAATACCGATGGCAGTTTGGCAAAGAAGATTATCGGCAGTATCAGTGAAAGTCTGGTGGGGGACATTTCCCGGGAAAAGGATTGGGAGAGGCTGCAATTCATATTTTCCCAGCCGTCTTTACAAATAGCCAGTTTTACCATAACGGAAAAAGGCTATAATTTAAAAACCATAGCCGGCGACTATTTGCCGGAAGTACGACAGGATATGGCAAATGGGCCAAAGCAGCCCGCCAGTGTGATGGCAAAAATTACCGCCCTGGCTTACACCCGATACAAAAGCGGCGAATTGCCCATCGCCTTCGCCAGTATGGATAACTGCTCCCATAATGGCGAGAAATTGTATCATTCTGTAGTTGCTATTGCGCAGCAATGGGTCGGAAATGGCCTGGTGGAGGAGCTTTTTCTTTCCTATCTGGACAATCCGAAAAAGGTTTCTTTTCCTTGGAGCATGATTGATAAAATTACTCCCAGACCTGCCGGCAGCGTCAGAGATGAGTTGCATAAAGCCGGTTTTGCCGATACGGAGATTATCTGCACCAGTAAAAATACCTTTATTGCGCCTTTTGTCAATGCTGAAAAACCTCAGTATTTGGTTGTTGAGGACAACTTCCCCAACGGCCGGATGCCGTTGGAGCAGGCCGGCGTCATGTTTACCGACCGGCAGACAGTGGACAGAGTTGAAAAAATGAAAGTGTGTACCTGTTTGAATCCCCTGCACACTTCCCTGGCGGTTTTTGGCTGTTTGCTGGGGTATACGTTGATCGCCGATGAAATGAACGATCCTGATTTGAAAAAGTTAGTACAAAGAATTGGGTCGGAAGGAATGCCGGTGGTGGTCAATCCCGGGATATTGAGGCCGGAAGAGTTTATCCGGGAGGTCATCGAAGTGCGGTTTCCCAATCCATATATACCGGATACGCCCCAGCGGATTGCCACCGATACTTCCCAGAAGGTTGGCATACGGTTTGGCGAGACGATTAAGGCGTATTGCCGGAGGGATGATTTGTCAGTCCGGGATCTCCAATATATTCCACTGGTGATCGCTGCCTGGTGCCGGTATTTGATGGGGTTGGATGATCAGGGCCATGAAATGAGTTTAAGCCCGGATCCGTTATTAACCACCTTAACGCCTTGCCTTTCGGCAATAAAATTGGGAGAACGGGAAACAGTAAAAGAACACTTACAGCCGATACTTTCCAATGAAGCATTGTTTGGGATGAATCTGTATACGATTGGCTTGGGCAAAAAAATAGAAAGCTATTTTGCTGAAATGATTTCCGGGATTGGGGCAGTAAGAGCTGCATTGCAAAGACATTTGTAAAAAGTCATACCCTTCTGCGGTCGCCGCATTCTCTTCGGTTCCAAAATCTCGCACTTCCTTCGTGTCTTCGCGGTTCAAAAATTCCCGCATAAGCCAAGTCTTTTCTCGGAGGCATAAAACTTTTGTTAAAAAATAATAATTATTAATAACCTGGCAGGAGAATATAAAAAAAGCACGAAAATAAATAGTAAATAGCTAAATTTGACAAACGGAGTGAAACATTATGAAAGGAACTGTTGTCGGGACTTGGGTAAGTACTGCCAGGAAAATGTGGGGCGAGGAAGCAGCTAATCAGGCTATGGAGCAGGCCGGCTGGGCAGCGGATAAAATGTTTTTGCCAACCGAAGATGTAGAAGACAGTAAACCCAGGGACTTTGCGGCTGCGTTGGCCCGGCAAAACGGTAAAACGGAAGATGAAGTCTGGTTGGACATTGGTAAAGATAATGTAAAGACTTTTTTCCAATGTTATCCGGCCTTTTTTCAGCAGGAAAGTCTCTATTCTTTTTTGCGGTCGATGTATGATGTGCATGTGGTGATGGTCAAACGGCTGCCGGGGGCTCATCCGCCGGAGCTCCTGATTGATCCCATATCGGAATGGGAGGCTGTCTTAAGCTATCGTTCCAAACGGGGAATGTTTGGATATTTACAAGGCTTGCTGGCCGGCGCCGCCGAACATTTTAAGGAAGAAATCAAGACAGAAACGATAGAATCTTCGCCGGAGCAGATGAAAATAAAAATCCGGTTTGCTCAGCCGATTACCCATACCAAGACCTATGGGCTGAATCGGCTGCTAGCCTTTGGGGTATTGAAAAATCTTTCGGCGAAAATCGGTGTGGCAGCGGCAGTGGCGACTGCTGCTGCTGCTGCTGTTTTGAATGGCGCCGGAATGAATATTTCCTTCTGGTCGGCTCTCGTCAGCGGTATTGGGGCCGCGATTGGCGCTAAGCTGCTGCTCCGGCCTTTCCAGTTCATTCAGGAAGAAATTCAGCGGCTGCAGGAGCGCAAATATTTTACCGAAACCAATATTCGTTCGGACGATGAGTTTGAGGCGATTATCCGGGGACTGGCTGTTTATAAGAAGCGGGTAAAAAGTGAGTTTACCGGGTTTAAGGGTATCGGTGATGAGATGAATCAGTATGCCGATAATTTTAATAGTCTGGCCGACAAAATGAAAGGGACTTCGGATGAAATTTCCGGAGTCGTGCTGGATGTGGCTACGGCTGCGACCAATCAGGCTCAGGAGACGGAGAATGCAGTCGGGATTTTAAACGGGAATCTGGAAATGCTGCAGCGGGTAGTGAATGAGCAGGCGGCTAACAAGCAGCAATTGGAAAATGCAGTCAGTGAGATTAATAAAGGGTTTGGCGACGTTCAGGCATCCAGCGGTAAATTAAGCGAGAGCCTGCAGCGTTTTGCCGATGTCAAGCAGTCGGCGGGTCATCTTCAGACTCAGGCTACAAAAATCAATGAAATTACCGGCATGGTGGCTGCCATTGCCAATCAGACTAATCTATTGGCCCTGAACGCTGCCATTGAAGCGGCTCGGGCGGGCGAGCAGGGCCGGGGCTTTGCCGTTGTCGCCGAAGAGGTGCGTAAGCTGGCTGAGCAGTCCCGGCAGCATTCCGATAGTATCACCAGTGACCTGCAGGTACTGATCAGCATTATCAGCAAGGTGGTTACGATGATTGGCGAGGAATATGATGTTTTAGCCGTTGAAAGCCGGCAGCTGGGCGAGGTGGTGACTAACAACAGTCTGCAGGTGGAAAATGTGCACCATGTCGCCGACAATATTGTGGATATGATTGAAAAACTGGAACATGAAATGAGCGGACTGCATCAAGTTTACGACAAGATTGAATCACTGGCCGCCATATCCGAGGAAAACTCGGCTGCCAGTGAGGAAGTCAGCGCTTCCGTACAGGTGTATAATGACAAACTCCATGATATGATGGATAAGATTCGGGAATTCAAGGTTGTCATTCAGCACTTTAGCGAAGATGTCAATCAATACCGGACCTGATTGCCCGGTTGTTTAGCAAAATTGATTTTAAATATAACAAAACCTTCTATGGCAGTTTTCTGCCATAGAAGGTTTTGTTATATTGTTGATTATATTATTCCTTGGCGCAGTAAATCAGTAAGGTGAATCATGCCAATAACAAAGTCGTCATTGTCAACTACAGGCAGTACGGTGATGGGGCGGGGTTTGTTTTTTTCCATGATATTCAAAGCTTCTGCCGCCAGTTTATCGGCCTGGATGGTTCGAGGCTTTTTAGTCATCAGGTCCCCCACTTTTTTATCAAGAAAATCATAGCCTTTTTCCAAACCCCGGCGGATGTCGCCATCGGTAATCAGTCCCAAAAGACGACCCGCTTCATCCACAATCGAAGTGGCGCCGAGTCCTTTTTCGGTAATAACAAACAATGCTTCTTTTACAGTCTTATCCAAGAGAACCGTCGGATTTTCTTCTTCGGTATGCATCATATCTTTTACTTTAAGCAGTAATTTTCTGCCCAGCGCACCTCCCGGATGGAAGATTGCAAAATCTTCACGGGTAAATTTATGTGCCGACATCAATACCACAGCCAGCGCGTCGCCCATAGCTAATTCAGCCGTAGTACTGGCAGTAGGCGCCAGCCCCAGGGGACATGCTTCTTTTTCTACCTGTGCGTCAAGAACCAGATCGGCATTTTGTGCCAAAGAAGATTCCTTTCGTCCGCAAATTGCAATAATTTTAGCGCCTATGCGGCGAATTACGGGTAAAATCCTGAGAATTTCAGCAGTCTCGCCGCTATTGGAGAGGACTAAAACAATATCATCTTTTGTCACCATACCTAAATCCCCATGAATCCCTTCGGCGGGATGGAGAAAAAAGGCCGGCGTACCGGTACTGATCATTGTTGCGGCAATCTTTTGGCCGATAAAGCCGGATTTTCCCATGCCAGTTACGATGACCCGGCCTTTTCCTGCAAGAATCATTTGAGCAGCTTTAATAAATTGTTCGTTAATGCGGGGAATGAGAGCTTCGATCGCCGCCGCTTCGATTTTTAAGACTTGTTTAGCTTGATCGATCATTCGACAAAACCTCCATATTCAGTATTTACAGTGTAACTATTTTAGTGTAATCTTATAATTTTATAAAAGTATATACCTGCGTTTGAAGTTATCACAAGTGTTTATCAATGTCAATAGTTTGCTGCGTCTGATAAAAAAGCATAAGGAATTTTTATTTCCTTTGTAGGAGCTTTTTCCGCGCGGAATGACATTGCCGCTGTTGCATGCGGAAGGACAGCTTGATACAATGAATGTAATAATCGGGTTGCGGTAAGACGGGTATGAAGCGGGAGAAAGAGATATTGCAAGTAAAAATGGGGGAAGGTATATGATTCGTGAACAACGCAGCAAGGAGAAGCTGGAGAAATATTACCGGAAGTTTCTAACGGAGGGAGTCATTGACCCTAATGTCTACCCCTGGGTGGCCGAATCATGGCGGCGCAGCCGGGAATTTGGTGTTCCCAGTGACAGCATGCGGCTGTCGGTAAAGTTGACCAAGGAAGAATTTGCTGCCCGGCAGGCTGTCCACCGGACAGCCATTGAGTATCTCAACGGCTTGTACCAGAATATCCGGGAATATTTCAACAGCTATAATCTGAGCCTGTTATTGCTGGACAATGAGAGTTACACTTTAAAAAGCTATGCCATGCCTTTTTTTCAGAAAACGCCGGGAGAATTGGAGGGTGCCAGGCTGACGGAACGGGATGTGGGCACTTCCAGCATTAGTATTGCGTATGAACATCAAATTCCTTTTTTGATGTTTGGCCCGGAAATGTGGATACAAGAGTGCCAGGAGGGGGATGCCTGTTCGGCTCCGGTGATGATCGACGGTGAACTGCGGTATATTTTAACTCTTGTGTCGGTGGATCAGGCGGCTTTGCCTTATAATGCGGTGGTTTCTTTGCTGCTGAGTATGAAATATGCTCTGGAGAATTATTTGGTTCAGCAGTGGCACCTAAAGGCAAAAAACGCGATTCTAGATGCTGCGCCCTTTGCCGTATATCATATTATGACAGGCGGGGAGGTGGTGTATACGAATCAGATGGGGCAAGGCCGGCTGGAGGATATCAAAGCTGCCGGCTCTGCCGGTCAACTGCTGAATTTAAACGAAGTAGTATTGAATTACCGGCATACGCCCTTGTATAAAGGATTTCAGGGGATTCCATCCTATAATAAGGAAGTCACCTGGATTACGGCAGATAAAACGTATGAGGATATTACAACGGTAGTTCCTTTGGAACGGGATCAGGACAACGTGGTGAACAGCGCGGTGGCGATTTCTATGCCGATTGAAGATTTGCGTACGCTTGTGGCTCATGCGGTAGGCTATACGGCCCGTTATAATCTAGCCAGTATGGTCGGCGGTACAACCGTGTTTTCCGCGATGAAAGACAAAGCCGGACGAGTGGCGAGAAATGATCACCATTTGCTGCTCCAGGGGGAAGCGGGCACCGGCAAGGAACGGCTGGCTCACGGCATTCATCAGGCCAGCGGCCGGGCGGCCGGACCGCTGATTTCAGTAAAATGCGCTGATCTGCCTTTAGAAATATTGGATAGCGAACTTTTTGGCCTCACCGATTCCCGGGAAGAAAGCCGACCGGGGAAACTGGAGCTGGCCAATGGCGGGACATTGTTTTTGGATGAAGTGGAAAAACTGCCGTCCCAGCTGGCAGTCAAGCTGGCCCAGGCTTTGGCAGAAGGCCGGTTATCCCGCAGTGGTGAAAGCATTCACCGCTCCTTCGATGTGCGGATTATCGCCGCTTGTGACAGTGATTTAAAACGGTTGGCGGATCGCGGGGTTTTCCCGGCGGAACTGTACGAAATTATTGCCAAGCATGTAATTCGCATTCCCACTCTACGGTCCCGGCGGGCAGACATCCCGCTGCTGGCCAACCATATTGCGGCCGAAGCGGCAGGACAACATCAGATGGCGGAAAAAACAATACTGCCTGAGGCGATGGACTTGTTAATGGAGTATGATTGGCCGGGAAATATCAAGCAGCTGCAGGGAGTGGTGGAACATGCCTTCTTTAATACGCCCGGCACAGTCATCAAGGCCGCCGATATTAGTATCATGGCGGATACGCCTGTGGGGAATGCCTGGAAGGAAGATCGGGAGGTGTTTCTCAAAGCCTGGCAGGCTGCCGGCACCAATGTTAGTCGGTTGGCCAACATGCTGGATGTCAGCCGGGTAACCCTCTATCGCTATTTGAAGAAATATGGTTTGACAAAGGAATAAACGCGCTACCATACACGGAGGGATTACAGAGTGCGACTTAGAAAAAAGCCGTGGATTGCTGCGGCGATAGAACAATTTCAGGATTTTGTCATGCAGCAGCCGGATGACAGTCTGCAAGGCCAATGGCGGGAGATTTTTGGCGGCAGTGCCCCGCTTTATGTGGAACTGGGCACTGGGAAGGGAAAGTTTATTTCTGAGATGGCGGTTCGCCTGCCGGAAACTTATTTTGTCGGGATTGAAGCCCAAAGGGATGTGTTGTTTTATGCTGCTCAGAAGGTGCGGGCGGTACAAGTAAATAATGTGCGGTTGCTGGTGTTTGATATTAACAATTTGCCGGAGATTTTTGCTCCGGGAGAGATTGACCGGCTGTATATTAATTTTTGTGATCCCTGGCCAAAAGCCCGGCATGATAAGCGGCGGCTGACTCATAGCAGCTTTTTGGCCAAATACCGGCATGTGCTGAAGCCGGGTGGGCAGCTGTTTTTTAAAACCGACAATGCCCCCTTGTTTGCCTTTTCGCTGGAACAGTTTGCTGAATTCGGGCTAAAGGTGGATAACGTCAGCTTCGATTTACATAACAGTAATTATGAAGAGAATGTCAGGACCGAATATGAAACTAAATTCAGCGGGCGGGGATATAAAATTCATCGCTGCGAGGTAACTTTTTAAGGCTTAGCCTCGGCCAAGTCTTATTTCTTTATAACATAAATGAGGCGGGCGGCATATAATGTACTGAAACGTGAAGAAGCCACGTCTATGTGGAGACTGCTTTAACCGGAGCGACTGGGGTTAAACAGGCTCTTGCTGCAAACAAATTGGCAAGATGGGGGAGTGTTATCATGCCGCGTCCGTCTATGACGTATACAGTTCCGCAGCCCTTAGAACCGCTTAATCTGGAAGAGGTAAAATTTTGGCTGGGGATTATGCAGGAGCATGCTGTTTTTATTAAAGCCGGCCTGCCTTGCGACCGTACCGATCTTATTGACGAAGCCCAGGCTTTTAGCCAGGAGTTCAACGCATTGCTGGCCCGTGGGGATAAAGTGCTGAATGAAAAAAAGTTTAATGAATGGGTAAACGATTCTTATTGTGCAGTTAAAGATTTTTATCACTATAATCGGCAGCTGCTACAGGCCAGGATTACATGCAAACTAGGCGGTTCTGCTTATCCGCTGCAGTTGGATCATATGGCCAGGGAAGCCGAGTATGCTATGCGCTTATTGGCTAAGCTGAAAGAAGGCAAAGTGATTTTGAAGCAAGCTACTAAGACGCAGGAAAATACGTTTTGGCTGCGGATTATGGGCGACCATGCCAAATTTATCAGTCATTTGCTGGATCCTTCGGAGTGGGCGCTGATCAGTACTGCCAATGATTTTTCCCGGGAATTTGACGACCTGTTTTTGCAGGGGCGGGATTTTGTCAGCATGCTGCACCATTATAGCGGCGAGATTCCGTCCTATAAGCGGTTTATGCAGGATGCCAGGGTATCTACTCGCCAATTGTATGATTTCAAAAAAGCCTTGGAAGATATGCTCAGCGATTGTCGATTGCTCAGTTTGATGAACCCTTTATTTGCCGATCACATTCGCCGGGAAGCCGAGCACTATTTGATGCTGCTGGCGATGATGGATAAGGGCGTAATCAAGAACATTGTTTCCGCTGAGGAGGATATGGAAGACCAGGAGGATTTCGCTGATTTGGATTATATAGAGGAACGCCAGGGACCGGCTTTGACAGAAGAAGCGGATTCGGACATTGTTGACAGGAAAGCGGGTGCAGACGACAAGGCGTTGTTTCTTCAGGCGGCTGATCAGGATGAAGACGAAGCGTTGACGGAGGAAGAAATACCGCTCCCATTACCGTCTGTCCCCAAGCATAAACAGCATAAACAGGCAATCGTGGAGAGCGCGGGGGAATTTGTTGACGACGAGGCGGTAGATGAAGGAGAAGAAAGCACAGCGGTGATCATTCCGCCAGTGGAAACGATTAAAGAAGAAGTCGTTAAATCGGAAAAGCAGTCTAAGTATAAGTGGGGCAGCAAATGGCCCCGGGCCTTGGGAAAACTGTCGAAATAGGCGTGGAAAATCGGGCACATGGGTTAAAGGCACATAGCCCGTGGCTAAAAGTGTAAAACTGTCCGCAGCAGCTGCTGCGGGCAGTTTTACACTTTTTTATGAGCTATGAGCCGCAATAACCACCAGCCTAAAAAGCAGCCTGCCGGGGAATGCTATACGACAAAGATGTTCGATCAGAAGGGTTTTGTCGGCTGAAAAGCGAAGGTTATGGTATCAAATTTTTCGGGGGTAACGATGAAGACACTGAAATCGCAAGGCGCTATGGTGGTGTTTAGCGGCGGACAGGACAGTACTACCTGCCTGTTTTGGTCGTTGAAAAATTTTGGCCGGGTGGAGGCCGTTACTTTTGATTATCAACAGCGGCACAAACAAGAGATCGAGTGTGCAAAAGCAATCGCCGCAGAAATGAAAGTTCCCCACACCGTTCTGGATATGAGTCTGCTGAATCAGCTGACTGCCAATGCGTTAACACGGAATGACATTGCAGTCAAAGCCGGGGAACAGGGAGGACTGCCTTCCACTTTTGTCGATGGCCGGAATCTGCTGTTTTTATCTTTTGCCGCCGTGCTGGCGAAACAGAAAAACATTCGTCATCTTGTGACCGGCGTTTGCGAAACTGATTTTAGCGGTTACCCGGACTGCCGGGATGTTTTTATCAAATCCCTGAATGTTACGCTGAAGCTGGCGATGAATTATGAATTCGTGATTCATACGCCGCTGATGTGGATTAATAAAGCGGAAACCTGGAAGCTGGCCGACGAGCTGGGCCGGCTGGATTATATCCGGGAGCATACGCTGACTTGCTATAACGGGATCACCGGGGATGGCTGCGGTGAATGCCCGGCCTGCAAGCTGAGAGCCAGGGGACTGGCAGAATATTTAGCAGAGAAAGGTAGTTTCAAATGAAGGAAAAGGTAAGGGCGAAAAAAATTTTTACATTTGATGCCGCGCATTCTTTGCCAGGCTATGATGGCAAATGCGCTAACATTCATGGGCATACGTACCGACTCGAAGTGGTAGTGTCCAGACCGAACGGGGGACTGGCCGAAGGCGGTTCCAGTGACGGCATGGTGATCGATTTTTCCGAACTGAGCCGGATCGTGAAAACGGAAATTATCGACCAGGTTGATCACAAATGGCTCAATGATGTTTTTGCATTTCGCACCACATCGGAGAATATGGCGGTTCACTTTTTTCAACTGTTGGCCCGGCGGTTACAAGACAGTGACGTTGTCGTGGAAAAGGTGTTGCTTTGGGAAACGCCCACTTCCTGCATTGAGGTGGGGAAATGAGGGAAACGTCCTATCCGGTAATTGAGGTTTTTGAAAGTATTCAGGGGGAAGGAGCCCATATGGGGCTGGGGGCTGATTTTATCCGGCTGGCCGGCTGCAATTTACGCTGCCCCTGGTGTGATACCAGCCAGGCCTTTAATGTCGAAAATGTCAGAACTTACATAGCGGAGGAACTTCTCCAGGTCTATCCTTTTAACCAGCCGATGGTTGTCATTACCGGCGGCGAGCCGACACTGCATGATTTGGGGCCGTTAGTCGCGGGGCTGCACCACCGGGGGAAATATGTGGCTATAGAAACCAACGGCACCCGGGATGTTCCGGAAGATTGGCAGGTTGACTGGGTCACTGTATCGCCGAAGCCGCCGGAGTATGCAATTCGCTGCCGGGCTGACGAACTGAAATACATCGTGGATGACGGGTTTGAATTGAGGCATATTCAACGCGACAAGGCAGCTGACGGAAAAGTTTTTTTGCAAGTCGAAAGCTGCCGCCCGGAATCGGCGGCAAAAGCCTATGCTATGATAATAAAAAATCCCCGGCTGCATTTGCGGCTGGGGATTCAGCTGCACAAAATTGTTGGTGTGGAATAAATGATATCTATTTTATAACAGCGGGGAGTGGCAGTGGAATGTCGCCAACTTATTTAGCGCTGCAGAGTCTGTATCGAATTTCAGTGATCGGCATGAGTGCCTATTTAATCAGTCAGCTGCCGGCATTTCGCTATACTTTGAAGCATCAGTTGTATCATTGGCAGGACAAGCTGCTGCTTATCCTGGTTTTCGGGCTGTTGTCGATTTTGGGGAATGCCCTGGGGATTCCTTATCAGGGTTCTCTGGCCAATAACCGGATTGTCGGACCGATTGTCGCCGGTTTAATGGGCGGCCCGCTTGTGGGTATGGGGGCCGGATTGATCGGAGCCATTCCCCGCTATTTTATGGGCGGGTATACCATGTGGGCGGCAGTGGGCGCTAATATTGTGGCCGGGTACGTTTGCGGCCTGGTTTACAATCATTATGGCGCTCGCAATATCGGCCTTAAAACCGCTTTTTTTTCTGCCTTGGGATCGGAATTTTTATTGAAGAGTATGGTATTAACGCTGTCTTATCCTTTTGAGGCGGCCTGGGATTTGGAAAAAACCATTGCTTTGCCTACGATGACCTTCAATAGTCTGGCAGTGGTTTTTTTTATGTATGTTGTCCGGGGTATTTTTAAAGAGCAGGAAAAACTCCAGGCTGAATTGGCCCAGCAGGCCATGCGGGTTATCCGCAAAACCAGCGCTTTGCTGCGGAATGGGTTAACCGAAACAGCCGCCACGCAATTGATGGAGATTTTATATCAGGAAATGAAGCCGGCTGCCGTGGCGGTTACTGACCCCAACAATATTCTGGCTTTTTGCGGCAAAGGGAAAGATCATCATTTTAAAGGAACGCCGATTATTACAGCCTCGACAAAACTGTCGCGGAAGACAGGACGGACGGTGATTGCCCAGACTAAGGAAGAGATTGGCTGCCCGCACAGCCAGTGTTCGCTGACGGCAGTGGTGGATGCGCCGCTGATGGTGAATGAGGAGTTCATGGGCAGTATTAAGATTTTTAAAGTGAACGGGGAACTGGTGCTGCCTTATGAAGCTGAATTGATTCAGGGTATCGCTGATTTTCTCAGTTCCCAATTGGTATATTTTAAAATGGAACAGCAGTCGCATTTGTTGGCTCAGGCTGAGTATAATATTTTGAAAAATCAGATTAACCCTCATTTTCTGTTCAACACCCTGGCGACCATCCGAGTGCTGGTACGTACCAACCCGGATATGGCCCGTCTGATGATTAAGGATTTATCTGATTTGCTGCGCCGGACACTGCAGCGGGGCCGGGAAATTATCACAGTACAGGAGGAGCTGGATAATGTTTTCTGTTATATGCGGCTGCAGCAGGCTCGTTTTGGGGACCGGATCCGGCTGGAGCAGCAGATTCCGGAGGAACTGCTGGCCCATTTGATTCCGGTGTTTACCATCCAGCCGCTTGTGGAAAATGCGGTCAAGCATGGATTATCGACTAAAAATGAGGGAGGAACGGTAACGCTTAAAGCCTGGCACGACGAAACTCGTTTGTTTATTGCAGTGGAAGACGACGGTGTGGGAATGTCTCAGGGGAAGGCGGCGAATTTACTGGAGGAAGAGGCCGGCGGCAGGGATGAACAAAGCACGGGAATCGGTCTGATCAATGTGGATCACCGCCTGGAAAGGATATACGACGGCAGAGGCGGACTGAAAATTGACAGTCGGCCGGAACAGGGAACCCGGGTCACCATCCGGCTTCCCTGGCGGCCGGACTCTACGGCAAACGAGCCGATGACAGGGGAGGGATGATGATGGATAAATACAAAGTAGTGCTGGTGGATGATGAACCGCTAATGTGTGAGGAATTAGCCAGCTTTTTAGCTGAATTTGAAGAAGTTGAGGTCGTTGGAATCTGTTATACTGATATCGAAGCGCTGGCTTGCATTGGCCAGCAGGCACCGGATATTGTCTTTCTGGATATTCAAATGCCGGGTCAGGGGGGAATGCAGCTGGCCCAAAAACTGACGAAGTTTGCTAAGCCGCCGGTCATTATTTTTGCTACGGCTTATGATAGTTTTGCCTTAGCCGCTTTTGAAGTGAATGCGGTGGATTATTTGCTGAAACCCTTTAATGAATCGGATTTAGAACGGGCGTTAACAAAGGCAAAACGGTTTTTAGCCGGCAGGATCGCCAAACTAAGCCCTGCGAAGGGGGATGACGGAAATGAGGTCTATCCGCAAAAGTTCAGCGCCGAACGGAACGGAAAGTTGGATATTATCGACCGGGATGAAATTCAGATGGTCTATGCCCAGGATCGGCTGGTGTATATTCAGACAACCGGCGGGCGCACTTATACCAGCAAGTTTACTCTGCATGAGTTTGAGCTGAAACTGGACACCACCAAATTTCTGCGCTGCCACCGCAACTATATTGTCAACGTGGACTGCATTGAGCAGTTGGCTCCCTGGTTTAATCGCGGCTATTTGCTGACGTTGCAGGGAACCAAGAAAGAGCAGGTTCCGGTGAGCCGTAATTTTGTCAAAGAACTGCGCCGGTTTATTCAGTTTTAATTTTACCGAGTATTCATACCAAACATCAGGCCCCCAGGGAGCGCCGCATCGCTGCCGCTTCTCAAAGCACGGGGACGTTCTTTTTGCTTCTTTCAAGCAGCAAAAAGCACAACCACCTCCGACGGAATCTTCTTCTGTCTTTCTCCGGAGCACGGGCGGTTTTTCTTGCTAAGGACGATTCCAAGTGCTATGCGTCAGTGCTATATGCTCCTAAAATCTCACGGGTTTCTTACTGCTTGTTTTGGCTTTGTAGGTCGTTATTTTTACCGCCTTGTCTAAAAGTCATGTCATAATTGTCTAAAAATACAGTAAAGTAATAGTAGGAAAGAAAAACAGGAGGTAAGAATGAATAATTTAATTAAGGAGAGTGATTTGTATGGCAAATTCCTTTGATGACTGGGGTAAGAAATACGGATTAATCCTAGGACTGATCGTCGGGCTTGCCATTTGGCTGTTGCCGACGCCGGAAGGCATGAACATTACTCAGCACAAATTACTGGCGACTTTTGGCGGACTGGTTGTGCTGTGGATTACTATCGGCGTTAATTTTGCCGTCAGTACGTTTATTGGCATCGTATCGCTGTATTTTTGGGTTGGCAATGCCGCCGGTACCGTTAAGAACGGGGTTTTGGTGCATGACGCTAATTTTGCCGTTTCCGGGTTTGCTTCGCCGGCTTTGTGGCTGTTGATTACCGGGTTTGTTATTTCCATTGCCATGACCCGCACCGGCGTGGCCAAGCGATTATCATTGCATATGATGCGTTTATTAGGACAAACACCGGTGGGAGCGATTTTCGCCCTAATGTTTGCCAATTTGGCAATTTCACCGTTTACACCTTCCAATACCGCCCGGCAGGCGGCCATGCTGCCTATCGTCGAGGGGATTGCCGATGCT
This sequence comes from Veillonellales bacterium, assembly GCA_039680175.1. Classification (NCBI taxonomy): domain Bacteria; kingdom Bacillati; phylum Bacillota; class Negativicutes; order Veillonellales; species Veillonellales bacterium. The sequence goes on from JBDKTO010000116.1 coordinate 15,710, forward strand.
TACAAGCTGGAACGGGGGAAAAGCAACTTCGGCAAGGCATTGGCGCTGGCGGCAACTTATGCCAACAACATTACCGGCGCCGCTTTCCTGACAGGAACAATTCCCAACCCGGTATCTATCGGTATGATTATTGCCGCTGCGGGAGTTTCAATGTATACCACCTGGAGTTATTGGGCAGTGCTTGCTTTGCCGGTTAACATTATCATTCTCATTGTCTGCGGCTTTCTGGTGCTGCGGATGTTTCCGCCGGAGGTCAAATCAATTCCCGGCGGGGTGGACTATATCAAAAAAGAACTGGCCATTATGGGTCCGATGTCCGGTGCAGAGAAAAAAGCGATCCTGTACTTTCTGATCGCTTTGATTTTATGGGCTACAGACAGCATCCATCATTTCAATTCCACGATGATTGCTTTTCTGGTGTCGCTGCTTATTTTTCTGCCGAAGATCGGAGTTTTGGGCTGGAAAGAAACCGAGAAATCCATCCCCTGGGAATTGTTCGTTTACTTCGGCGGCGTCATTACCCTTAGCGATGCTTTGATGAAAACCAAGGCTTTTGAATGGACGATTAAACATGCCTTAGCCGTAATGGGTCTGGACGGTTTGTCTATGATGGCCATGCTGGTGATTATGATTGGCTTCACCATTTTCAGTCACGTTATCTGGTCGACGACAACGGCGATGATGGGGGTTATGGTGCCGATTTACATTGGAATGGCCCAGGCTATGGGCTTTGATATTGTCCAGTTTGTACTGCCTTTGGCGATGCTGATGTCCTACGCTTTCTTCTTGCCATTTAACACTATGGGGAATATCATTATGTTTGGCGCCAATTATTATACAGTAAGCGATCAGGTAAAATCTTCTGTCCCCTTGGGACTGGCGGTCTGGGGACTCTATGTACTGACTGCGTTTACCTGGTGGAAAATTGTTGGGTTTCTATAAAAGGAGGCAGGAAAAATGGCAAATGAATTGCCGCGTTTCCGGCGGATGAAACAAAGTTTTCCCCGCCCGCTGGTAAGTGATGTTATCGGTACAGTGCGGCGGGAACTGGCGGCGCTGCAGCTAGATAAGAAAATCCGGCCGGGACAGAAAATCGGAGTAACAGCCGGCAGCCGGGGCATTCAGAATATCGTGCTCATCCTGAAAATAGTGACGGAATATCTTCGCGAGCTGGGGGCAGAACCCCGATTGCTGGCGGCTATGGGCAGCCACGGCGGCGGAACCGAGGCAGGCCAGCGGGAGCTGCTGGAAAGTTTCGGTATCACGGAAGTTTCTATTGGAGTTCCGGTGACTGCCTGTGCCGTCAGTCGGATTGTGGGGCAGACTCAGGCGGGATTGCCGGTCTATACGTTGGAGTCGGCCTTGGCGGTAGACAGTATATTGGTAGTGAACCGGGTCAAGACGCACACTTCCTTTAAGGGACAAGTGGAAAGCGGCCTGGTAAAGAAAATGGTAGTGGGTCTGGGTGGCCCTCAGGGAGCCAAGCAATTTCATAATTTCGGCAGCGAGGAACTGCCCCGTTTGCTGGTAGAAATCGGACAAGTGCTGTTAGATAAACTGCCGGTGCTGGGCGGCCTGGCGATTGTTGAAAATGCCTATGAAGAGACGGCTCAGATTGAGGCTATCGCTACGAAAAATATTATCGCCCGGGAGACAGAGCTGCTGGTATATTCCAAATCACTCATGCCGACGCTGCCGGTAAGCGACCTGGACTTGCTGCTCATCGGCGAAATGGGCAAAAATTATTCCGGGACCGGCATTGACACCAACATTATCGGTCGTATCCGGATCGAGGGAGTACCAGAGCCTGCGTCTCCCAGTATTAAACGGGTGGCGATACTTGATTTATCGGAAGCGTCTCATGGCAATGCCCATGGGATGGGGTTGGCTGATTTCGTAACGGAAAAGCTGGTAAATAAAGTGGATCGGGCTAAAACGTATTTGAATTCCCTGACGAGTACCTTTGTTATTCGCTCGGCGATTCCCATGTATTTTCCTAATGAAAAAGAACTGCTGTCAGGCGCTTTGCTGAGCTTGGGCGGCATTGCTCCGGAAAAACTGCGGGCGGCGCTGATCCCCAATACATTGTATTTGACGGATTTGTGGGTTTCGGAAGCGGTTGCGGCGGAACTTGACGGCAAGCCGGGCATTGAATGGTGCGGCGGCTGTGAGGAATGCCGTTTTGATGCTGATGGCAATCTGTTGTTGAAAGTGTAGACTTGCAGCTGGACATGGGATAACAAAGCACCCCGCTGACGGGAATATTCAGTCGGCGGGGTGTTATTATGTTCGTATTCGCGTATATTTTTTGCAGGGATGAGCTATAAACTGGACTTTCACTGTAGGAGCCGGGGTGTGACAAGTACTTTGTGCTATGAGCCATGCGCTGTGCCGTTGCTCCCTTATTTCCCGATAGCCGTATTGAGCCGGTCGGCCAGTTCCTCAGCGGCGATATCGTTGTCTGCCGGAGCTGCTATTTTTTGATTTCCTATGTAGACGGCGCCATCATCAGCGGCAATGGCTGTTTCCAGGGTGTTGTTGTGATAGACGGCTGCCAGATTTCCGGCGATAAGATAGGCCCGTTCTTCCGGCAAATAGCGATTTGTTTTTAACGGAGTGATAATTTCTTTTCCGTCAATCAGGACGGTTTTATCATTTTTCACCGTTACGTGATTATTGCTGTAGACGGTTAATTTGGCCGAAAAGTTATGAATCCGGTCGCTTGTTTTAGGGTGGTTATTCGGATTAATAACTTTGATTAGCCCTTCGTGCTGAAGTTCGCCGTACAAGGAACGCAGCTTTGCCATGGAAGCGGCCGGTCCGCCGGGATTGAATCCGGCGGCAACAGCGTAATTAAAGCCTTCGTTGTCGGCTTCCCACTCCTGTTCCATGGTAAACATTTCATTGTTAATATAGTTGGCGCCGAGTCCTGATAAGATGTAACTGGCGTTATTGTCATTACTACCTAAATAGAGGTCGACCGCCAGCCCCAGCCCCACTGTTTTGGTTACACCTTTTACTACATGCCGCTTTTCGCCGTGGCCCATTTCATGGCCGAGAACAGAGGCCAGTTCGTCATCGTCTAAAGCATCCAGTGCGCCTTTATTAACCGAGATGACATGACCCAGAGTGCAAAAGGCGTTAAAGTCCTTTTGGGGATTGGCATATACTGCGTAATCGGCTTTAATCAGGCCCGAGCCTTTCAGTCGGGCAGTGATGGAATGAATGCGCTCTTTAGCCTGGGGATTGTCATAGACTCCGGTTTGCTTTTGGGTGCTGGACAGCATTCCTTTTTGTCCGTGTTCATTCACATTGTTATAATAGGATGTTACCAGGGCTACAGCGGCTGCCGCATACAGCAACTGATCCGTCCAGCTAGCTGCTTCCCCCTTGGTAATTTGGCCGGATAAGGGCATAAGGAGCAGGCAGAAGACTAAACAGGAAATAATTGTTTTTCTCCATAGCTTTTTTTTGCTCATAATTAGCAGTGTCCTCCAAACGAGACGATTAATGATAGGAACTTTGCAAGAGTCAGTATCCGTAATATATGTATATATTAGCTGCTTGGCATAAATATCCTGTTGTTTTGACTAATTTTTTCATAACAAAAAGGGACGAATGCATTTGCTCATTATGCATCGTCCCTTCGATTTTCCCCGCGATAAATTATTGTCGAGAGGAAAATAGTTGAAATATTTTAATGAAACTGTGGGATTTTATTGAAAAACAGCGAAAACTATAAATAGAAAAAAAGTTTACTTGCTATAGCGGCGGGCACCGATATAGTGGTCGGTGTAGTACTGCTCGTCCAGGGATGAGATGGTTACTTGCTTGGCTGCCGAACTGGCGTGAATGAATTGACCGCTGCCGATATAGAAGCCGACGTGGGATGCCCCCGCTTTATAGGTGGTAAAAAACACCAGGTCGCCGGGCTGCAGCCTGCTTTTATCAACCGGAGTGCCGGCAGCATATTGTTCAGCCGCAGTACGGGGAAGAGTAATGCCGTTTTCTTTCATTACATACTGGGTAAAGCCAGAACAGTCCCAGCCGGTTGGCTGGTCGCCGCCCCAGACATAGGGTACGCCCATATATTTTTTGGCGGTATTGACAATGGTATTGCCGGTTGCCTGAGTTTGGTTTGGGGCAGCGGAACCGGACGGAGCCGCCGGGCTGGAGTCTATGCCCAGAGTTTTTGTAATCGTGGACAGGGGGTTGGCAGAACCGGAGTCATTTACGTTGCCTAAAATTTTACCCAGCAGCAGTCCCAGCAGCAGATTCATCAGGCCGCTGGAGGAAGAATGACTGTCGCTATTAGTGGTTTGACCTAGAATATCGCTTAGGCCGGCGGCGTACGCCGGGGCCGCCGGAGTGATTACGGTGACGGAAACAAACAGTAAGAGAGCCATAGCAGTTGGCAATCTGAATTTTCGCATCGGTTACCTCCTGAATTTAATAGATTGTTTCGCAGCGGGAGCCGTACGAAGACATAAATAATAATAACATAGTAAACTCGTTATGTAAAGGAATGAAAGAAATGGGCTATCAATTACCGACGTATGTGGCAAGAATGCTGCGTCAGTTGGAAGAAGCGGGCTATCAGGCGGTCATTGTCGGCGGGGCGGTTCGCGATTTACTGCTGGGCCGGCCGCCCAGTGATTATGATATTGCCACCAATGCCCGGCCGGAAGAGATAGAGGCCGTTGCTCAGACAGCAGGCTGGAAAGTCATTTCCGGCTTGGGCCGCAATTTTGGCGTGCTCATGGTGGTTATCCAGGGGAAAGTGCTGGAGGTGGCGGTGTTTCGCGGTGAGCGCTATGGCGCAGACAGTCATCGGCCGGAGAAAGTATGGTATACTGACAAGCTGGGAGAAGATCTGGCCCGGCGGGATTTTACCATGAATGCGATTGCCATGACCCGGGAAGGTCAGGTGATTGATCCCTTCGGCGGTCGACAGGATCTGGACCGGCAACTGATCCGGACAGTGGGGAAAGCGAATGACCGGTTTCAGGAGGACGCTCTTCGTATGTTCCGGGCCTGCCGGTTTGCGGCTCAGCTTGGCTTTACAGTGGAGCAGACGGCAGTTACGGCGATTCCCAATCAGTTGGAACGGGTGGCCGGTTTATCTCTGGAGCGGATAAAGGAAGAATTGGACAAGACGCTGCTGGGGGACTATTGCCGCCAGGGACTGGAAATTATGGCTGACAGCCGGCTGCTGTTTACCTGCTGCCGGATCAAGGATCACGGCCGATATCAGGCAGTGGACATTCTGCCGGAATTGGAGCATCTGGTGGGGTTGCCCCAGAATTCCCATTATCATTGTTATGATGGCTGGCAGCATACCTTGAGGACAGTGGAAAATACACCGCCCGAGCTATTATTGCGCTGGGCGGCACTGCTCCACGATATTGGCAAGGGTATGCCGGAAGTGCGGGGAATTCATGATAATGGCCAGCCTTCCGATCATGGTCATGATCAGCTAAGTGCGGTGATGGCCCAAACAATCGCTGAGCGGCTGCAAATACCGCTGAAGTGGCGCAGTTGGTTGTTATGGCTGATTTCGCACCATATGAAATTTCACTATCTTCGGGATAGCGGAGATGACGCTGTTTTACGCTGGCTCAGAGCAGAGGCCCGGTCAGGACAGTTCCGGAGTCAGGATGGCTTGGCAAAGGGATTCTCGCAGCTGGAAGCTTTATGCATAGCGGATATCAAGGCGACCGGCCGGCCTTATGTAGCAGCGGCGGAGGCCGCTTTTGGCCAAAGAATACAGAACCTTATCTTCCGGATGCCGGTACGGACTTCCGAAATTGCTTGTTCCGCCACCGGGTTATTGCCGGTTTTGGGCTGCACAAAACATATGGGAGCTTTTCTGCGGTGGGCCTTGCAGTCGGTTCAGGACGGAAGTCTGGCGAATGAAGAGCCGGAACTTTTGCGGGCAGCAGAAAAATGGATTGTCCGCAAGGAACAATCCGGCATTTTGAGCTAAGGCCAAGTACCAAGTGCCAAGTACTATACTATGCGCTAACAACCAACATCCCAGCATTCGGCAGGGAATGGAGCGATAAAGGCGAATAGTAAATAAGATACGCTACACAGTAAAGGAAAGGTTGCTATCAGGATGGCAAATAGAGGACCGGTCATTCAGCGGCGAATCGCCGGGTTTATCAGTATATTGCTGCTCCTCATCCTGCTTTTGACCGGGCGGATCGCCTGGATACAGTTTGTACAGGGACATAATCTGTCGGCGAAGGCGCAAACCCAATTGCAGGAAAATCGGGGACTTCAGTCTCCCCGGGGGACGATTTTTGATCGGAATGGCCGGGAATTGGCAATCAGCAGTATGACGAAATCGTTATATGTTAATCCGTCTGAATTGAACCGGGATCCGGAGACTCTGGCAGCTTTATTGGCTCCGCTGCTGGAAATGCCGCCGGCGGAACTGCAGAAAAGTTTGTCGGCTAACGGACAGTTTGTTTGGCTGAAGCGAATGCTGGAAGCCGATGTTTCCGCCAAAGTGGAATCGCTGATCAAAGAGCAGGATATCAAGGGATTGGCCTTTGTTGAGGAAAGTAAACGCTACTATCCAAATGATACGCTGGCTTCCCAGGTCCTTGGTTTTGTCGGGACCGACGATGTTGGGTTGGACGGATTGGAGATGGCCCTGGATGCTACGATTAAAGGGAAGTTGTCGGAACAAGTTGTCGATACAGACAGCCGGGGCATTCCGATTTTTAAATCCGTGTTTACTTTTGCACCGCCTAAGCAGGGGAAAAATGTATACTTGACTTTAGATAGTACTATTCAGTTTATTGTCGAACAAAGTTTAGACCGGGCCATGGCCCAAACCCGTTCCAGCGGCGCGACGGTTATTGTCATGAATCCCCGGACGGGAGACATCCTGGCAATGGCCAACCGCCCCACATTTGATCCCAATCATTTTTACCGGTATAGCAGTCAAGACTGGAAAAATCGGGCTGTATCCAATATTTATGAACCAGGCTCCACTTTTAAAAGTGTGGTGGCCGCCGCTGCTTTGCAGGAAGGAGTGGTTTATCCGGAAGAACGGTTTATGGACAAGGGCTTTGTCGAAGTATCCGGTCGAAAAATCCAGAATTGGAGCGGGGAGAGTTACGGGAACATTTCTTTTATTGATATTATAAAAGAGTCCATTAATACCGGTTTTGTTCAGGTGGGGATGCGTTTGGGCGCCAGCCGGCTGACGAATTATGCCCGTGCTTTCGGCTTCGGTCAGGCTACCGGAATTGAATTGCCGGGCGAGGAAGACGGCTTATTGTTTAAACCGGAAAAAATGCGGGATTCGGATCTTGCTACTATGTCCATCGGGCAGAGTATTGCCGTTACGCCATTGCAGCTGATTACGGCGGTAGCGGCGATTGCCAATGATGGAGTATTGTTAAAGCCCCATATTATCAAAGAAATTCAAAATGCCGATGGTTCGGTATATTCGGCTACGGTCAGCGAGCCGGTGCGTCAGGCAATTACGCCGGAAACGGCTCAGAGACTGAAAGGCCTGCTGGAAAAAGTAGTATCAGAAGGCGGTGGCGCGAAGGCGGCCGTCAAAGGGTATCGGATTGCCGGTAAGACAGGTACAGCGCAAAAAGCGCAGGAAAATGGCGGCTATTATGCCGGTCGCTATATAGCATCCTTCGTTGGTTTCGCTCCGGTAGAAGACCCCCAGATGGTCGTTTTGGTAGTGCTGGATGATCCCAGCGGTGTGTATTATGGGGGACAAATTGCCGCGCCGGTAGCCCATGAGATTTTCGCGCAGGTACTGCGCTATTTGAATATTTATCCTCAGGCGTCCAATGTTCCGCCTAAAGCGCTGGGACAGAAACAGCGGGTTACTACTGCTGGTGCCAATACTCCGCTTACGCCGCCTCAGGGCAAGGCGGTTGTGCCTTATGTTGTCGGGCGCAGCCTGCGGGATGCCGGGGAACTGCTGACAAAAGCCGGTCTGGCCATGGCGCCGGAGGGAACGGGACTGGCTGTCGAGCAGAGCATTTCTGCCAACACCATTGTAGATGCTGGCAGTGAAATCCGGGTCTATTTTGAACCCAGATAAGGAAATAAAAAATGTAGGGGCGGCTGTGAAAGCCGCCCCGAGATTGCGTTACGGACGATTGTTGGCATCGAATTGTGCGGTCATAGTACCGGTAGTTGTTCCGCTGGCGGCAGGGGTGCCACTTGTGCCGGATTCATACTGCTCGATCATTTTTCGTACCATATGGCCGCCTACCCGCCCACAGTCGGCGGAAGTCATAGTTGCCCAACCCTGGGAACGTACAGTTTCAGCAATGCCTAGTTCAGAGGCAACTTCAAATTTCATGCGATCCAATGCATTTTCCGCACCGGGATTCACAGGTTTACTGCTTCTTGCCATAATATCACCTCCTTGTATTTGTTCTTAGTATAGGCAGACAAATAAAATTCATGCTTTAAGTAGTATGTTAAATAGTGGAATGACAAAAATAAATGGGAAATTCTATTTTTGTTTACAGGAAATAGGAGTTAAAACGAGAAATAATACAGCAGGGTATTTGGTGCTGTTTTGCGAAAGGGTAGGAGTGGATTGTATGCACGAAATGGCCCTTGCCCAGGGGATTTTGGATATTGCCCTGCGTACTGCCGCTGAGAATGGAGCAGTCAGGGTTGGGCGGATTAAAGTGCTTGTTGGGCAGATGACCCAGGTGGAACCTGAAGCACTCAAGTTTGGCTTTGAGGCTTTGGCAGCGGAAACCATCGCTGCCGGGGCTGAATTGGATCTAACGGCAGTACCTCTTGTCGGCCGCTGTGATGACTGTGGTCAGGAGTTTACCATTAGGGGCTGCCTTTTTCTCTGTCCCCGTTGTCAGTCGGGTGAGGTGAAGATTGTGTCTGGACGTGAATTGCGAGTAGAATATGTGGAGGTTGAATAAATGAAAATTAAGGTAGTTACGGATATTTTGGAGCAAAATGATCAATTGGCGGAGGATATCCATAACCGGCTGTCGGCGCAAAAAATTTTTGTCGTCAATTTGCTGGGCTCTCCCGGCTGCGGTAAGACTACTCTGCTGGAGCGGACAATCGCTCTTTTGCGACACGACATTCGTATGGCGGTCATTGAAGGCGATTTATTTACCGCCAAAGATGCCGAGCGGATTGAACGGCAGGGAGTGCCGGTCATCCAGATTAACACCAGCGGCGGCTGCCACTTGAATGCGGATATGGTAGACAGCGTACTGGAGGATTTGAATCTGGAGCAGTTGGATTTATTGTTTATTGAGAATGTGGGCAACCTGGTGTGCCCGGCTGAGTTTAACCTTGGAGAAGACATCAAGATCACGGTGCTGAGTGTTACCGAGGGGGACGATAAGCCCCTTAAATATCCGCTGATTTTCCGGGAATCCCGGGCGACGGTTTTGAATAAAGTGGATTTAGTGCCTTATACTGATTTTGATATGGCTGCCGCTGCCAGGGATATCCGGGGAATTAATCCGGCGATTGTTCTGCTGCCGGTTTCCTGTCGTACAGGAGAGGGAGTGGCTGATTGGTGTAATTGGCTGAAGCAACAGGTTTACAAGAAAAAAATGCGAGGTACGGCTAATGGCGGAGATTGATAAGCTGCAGCGGGAGATTGAGCAGCTGCGGGGATGTTTGCATCAATTAGTATTGGATAAAAAAGAAGATTTTGCTGATAATGAAGTAGCTGAGCTCAGTGCCCGGCTGGATGAATTAATTGTTGCTTATGAAAAGGCCAAGCGAAATCAGCCGGGCAAACAGGGGGCTGCTTTATGTTAGCGTTTACCGGCGGTACAGTTTTAACCATGTGCCAGCCGCCGCTGGCCGGTGGTACAGTTTTGCTTCACAACGGGAAAATTACGGCGGTAGGAATGAATATCGCCGTGCCTGCCGACTGTGCAATTATTGATGTTTCCGGCAAAGTGATTACTCCCGGTCTCATTGATGCCCATACCCACTTAGGGATATATGCTGAATCTTTGGACTGGTCAGGCGAAGATGTAAATGAAATCAGCCAGCCGGTTACTCCCGCCTTGGATGTAATTGATGCATTGAATCCGGCCGATGTGGGACTGGCAGATGCCTGCGGCGGCGGCGTTACCACCGTTATGGTGGCACCGGGCAGCGCCAATCCTATTGGCGGGCAGTGCATGGTCATCAAGACCCGTCGCCGTTCCAGCGTAGAAGATATGGTGGTGGTTCGTCATGCCGGCCTCAAGGTGGCTTTTGGTGAAAATCCCCGGCGGGTTTACGGGGAGCAGAAAAAAATGCCGGTTACCCGGATGGCCACAGCAGCCTTGATCCGTGAAACTTTGTTGAAGGGACGGGAATATCTGGCTCAGCAAAAAAGCAAAGACCATAAGCTGGATTTCGGTATGGAAGCAGTTGCCCGGGTACTGCGGAAGGAAATGCCTCTCAGAGCCCATGCTCACCGGGCGGACGATATCGTTACCGCCCTTCGGATTGCCCGGGAATTTGATCTGGATATTGTGATTGAGCATGCGACCGAAGGATATTTGATTCCAGATGTGTTGGTAAAGGAGCAGGCCAAAGTCGTGCTGGGACCGTTGTTTATCACCCGGGGAAAGATGGAATTGAAGGACGCTTCCTGGCGGGCGCCGGCTATTTTGGCGAAGCAGGGAATTCTTTTTTCGCTGATAAGTGATCACCCCGTGGTACCCAGCCGCTTTTTGCCTATATACGCCGGAATGGCGGCTCGGTTCGGCTTGCCGCGCGAACAGGCGCTTCGCTCTATTACCGTTGATGCCGCTAAAATTCTCGGACTGGATAACTTTATCGGCAGTCTTGCACCGGGGAAAGACGCCGATTTGGTGGTATGGAGCGATGATCCCCTGCTGCTTTCCGCCAAACCGGAGCTGGTGGTCATTGACGGTCAGATTGGCGATGTGAATCGGGAGCAGCAGATTTCCCGGTGGAGGCCTGAAATTTATTAATTCTTGGCATGGTTTTTGCATTTATTGTGAGTAGATTTAAATTATGGAGGTGTTGTTGTGGAAAAGTCCAATGCGTTGCACGAAGATTTGCACCGGGGGCTGGAGGAGCGTCACATTCAGCTGATTGCCCTGGGCGGCGCTATCGGCGTCGGTTTGTTTCTCGGTTCTGCTACTGCCATTAAGACGGCGGGTCCGGCTTTAATGCTGTCGTACTTTATTGCCGGCATCATCATGTTCTATATCATGCGGGCACTGGGAGAAGTCGCGGTAGCCTATCCGGTATCCGGCTCCTTCAGCGCTTACGCCAATATCTTTCTGGGACCGCTTCCCGGCTATCTTACCGGCTGGACTTACTGGTTTATGTGGGTGGTTACCTGTATGGCAGAAATTACCGCCGTCGGCGTGTACGTCAATTTTTGGCTGCCGGAGGTGCCGCAGTGGATACCGGCACTGCTGGCTCTTATTTGTATGACTACCGTCAACCTGGTTGCAGTGGCTGCTTACGGTGAATTTGAATTCTGGTTTGCTTTGATTAAAGTTGTGACCATTGTTCTCATGATTATTGCCGGTTTAGGGATGATACTCTTCGGGATAGGCAATGGCGGGATCGCCCTTGGCATCTCCAACTTGTGGGAGCACGGCGGGTTCTTTGCCAAAGGCTTTGAAGGAGTAGCCTTGTCGCTGGTTATGGTGATGTTCGCCTATCTGGGGATTGAACTGGTAGGCGTAACCGCCGGGGAAGCCAAGAATCCGGAAAAAACCCTGCCGGCTGCCATTGATAAAGTTTTTTGGCGGATTCTGATCTTCTATGTCGGCGCTTTGTTTGTGATTATGTCTTTATATCCGTGGGACCAAATTGGGACGATCGGCAGTCCCTTCGTTCTTACTTTTAACAAACTGGGCATTCGGGCTGCGGCCGGTATTATCAATTTCGTGGTACTGACAGCGGCGCTGTCTTCCTGTAACAGCGGCATTTTCAGCACCGGCCGTATGCTCTATAATTTGGCTCTGCAGGGAAAAGCACCGACCGTGTTTGGCAAATTGAGCAGTCATCATGTGCCGAAAAACGGTATCGTCATTTCGGCGCTGTTTCTGCTGATCGGCGTAGTGTTAAACTACTTCGTACCGGCCAAAGTATTTACTTATGTGACCAGCGTCGCCACCTTTGGCGCTATTTGGGTCTGGGCGATTATTCTGCTGGTACAGATGAAATTCCGGGAAAAACTGACAACGGATCAGGTAGCTGCATTACGTTATCCGATGCCTCACTATCCCAGCGCCAACTGGGTCAGTCTGGCCTTCCTCGTGCTGGTGGTTGTTATCATGTTCTTTGACGCCGATACCCGGGTGGCGCTGTATATCGCGCCGATCTGGTTTGGGGTGCTGATCGCTTCTTATTATGGATTTGGTATGAATAAAACCGATACGGCGGAGAAGGCCGAGACGAAAGCATAATACAACAGAGAAGCTATCTATGGGAACGGCGGCCGGACATTCTTGGCCGCCGATAGCCATTTTAGCGAGGGAGGAATAGATCATGTACGAAAGGCCGGTATGGGCAGAAATTGACTTAGGGGCGATTGCCCACAATGTACGGGAAATTAAAAACCGGGTTAAAACAGGCGCTCGCTTTTGTGCTGTGGTCAAGGCGAATGCCTATGGCCATGGTGTGATACCGGTGGCCCGGACAGTGCTGGAGGCCGGTGCCGACCAATTAGCGGTAGCCATTCTGGAGGAGGCCGTGGAACTGCGCCGGGCCGGATTTACCGTACCGATTCTGATCATTGGCTATACACCGCCTGAGCAGGCGGTTCTGGTAGTCGACAAGGACATCTCGCAAACCATATTTTCATTTGATGTAGCGGAGGCATTGTCCGGCGCGGCAGCGGCAGCGGGCCGCAAGGCTAAGGTTCATCTAAAAATAGACACCGGCATGAGCCGGATCGGCATCCGTCCGGAAGCTGCCGGCGATTTTGCCGCGGCTGTAGCAGCGCTGCCGGGGATCGAAATTGAAGGTGTATTTTCCCATTTTGCCACTGCGGATGAAAAAGATAAAAGCTTCACCTGGCAGCAGTTCGATCGGTTTAAGCAGGCTTTGGCCCGAATTGAAGCGAAGGGGATCCATATTCCCATTCGCCATATCGCCAACAGCGCTGCAACGCTGGAACTGCCGGAAACCCATCTGGATATGGTGCGTCCCGGCATTATCCTCTATGGTTTATGGCCGTCGGAAGACGTTGAGAAAGTGGTCGACCTCAAACCGGCCATGAAGCTGAAGGCGAAAGTCAGCTATGTGAAGGAAATGAAGGCCAACCAGTCCATCAGTTACGGCCGGACGTACTTTACCAGAGGAGACAGCCGGATTGCCACTCTTCCCATCGGCTATGCCGACGGCTGGACCCGGCTGCTGGCCGGTAAGGCCAGTGTGATGATTCGCGGCCAGAGAGCACCCCTGGTGGGACGGATCTGTATGGATCAGTGCATGGCAGATATCAGCCGCATTCCCGGTGTATCCGCCGGCGAAGAAGCGCTGTTGTTTGGCGAACCCCAGCTGCCGGTGGAGGAAGTTGCCGCCCATCTGGGAACTATTAACTATGAAGTGGTTTGTATGGTAGGCAGTCGGGTTCCCCGGCAGTATCATGGAGGAATCAGTTAAATAATAGCCTTAAGTGGGTTCCGTTTTTTGGAATATAATAGCACCATAAGGTAACTAAAGTTTCCATACTTGTTACCTTTTATTACCAAATACGGTTTTTTACCGGCTTGACCGCCGGAAATTCAGCGCAGAACAGATCTTTTTTGCCTACGCCAATATTGGCATAAAACTTGCAAGAGTTAATAGCAGCATCCCATTGCAGGGAAATGCTGCTATTAATTTTAAGGAGGAGAAGAGCAATGATTATTGGCGTGGCGAAAGAGATTAAAAACAATGAAAACCGGGTAGGATTGACTCCGGCCGGGACACAGGCATTACACAGCGCAGGGCATACAGTACTGGTGGAAAAAACTGCCGGCATTGGCAGCGGCTTTTCGGATGAAAGCTACGTTCAGGCTGGCGGCACTATTGTTGCCGACAAACAGGAACTCTTTAATAAATCAGAAATGATTATAAAAGTAAAAGAACCTCTGGAATCCGAATATGGCTTATTCCATCCGGGTCAGATCCTTTACACCTACCTCCATCTCGCTCCGGATCCGGAGCAAACCAAAGCATTACTGGAGAAGAAAGTAATCGGTATTGCTTATGAAACTATCGTTGGCAGAAACGGCGGTCTGCCTTTGCTTTCACCAATGAGTGAAGTTGCCGGCCGAATGGCGGCTCAGGTTGGAGCCTATTATTTAGGGAAACCCTTTGGCGGCAAAGGAGTATTGCTCGGCGGCGTTCCCGGTGTGGCTCCGGCTCAGGTCGTTATTGTCGGCGGCGGCATCGTCGGTACCAATGCGGCGAAGACAGCAGTTGGCATGGGAGCAAACGTTACCGTTATTGACCGGTGCGCCGAGCGCTTAGTCTATTTGGATGATATTTTTGGCGGCAGAGTAACGACGGTAATGTCCAATAGTTACAATATTGCCGAATGGGTACAAAAAGCGGATGTCGTCGTTGGTTCCGTGCTGCTGCCAGGCGCAAAAACGCCGAAGCTCGTTACCGAAGCTATGGTTAAGACAATGGAACCGGGTTCAGTCATTGTTGATGTGGCTATTGACCAGGGCGGTTCAGTGGAGACTATCGATCATGCTACGACTCACAGTGATCCAGTTTATATCAAGTATGGTGTAGTTCATTATTCCGTTGCCAATATGCCGGGAGCTTTTGCCCGGACTTCGACCTTGGCTCTGACCAACGCGACACTGAGTTATGCCCTCGATATCGCCAATAAAGGCTGGCGGCAGGCATTGCTTGATGATCCGGGACTTGCTAAAGGACTGAATGTATACGATGGAAAAGTAACTTTTAAAGGCGTGGCCGATGCTCTGAATCTGCCTTACACTCCGGTTCAGCAAATTCTCGGTTAAAACAGTTCAAAGTGGTGCGTTCACTTTTTGTGAGCGCACTTTTTTTGTGGGCATAGGAAAAATATTAACGGCTGTCGAATTAAATAAAAAATAGTTGACAGCCGGTTGAAGTTAGTAGCGAAGACAGTCGGCACGATTGACAAAACCCACAAAAAGGCTGGAGGGTATGCTGTGAGTGATGAAAGAGATTGGGAAGTTTTCAAACAAAAATTCAATGCAAAGTCAGGAATTAATCTCAACGACTATAAACCGACCCAAATGAAGCGGCGAATTAATAACTTGATGACGCGTCACGGAGTCGATACGTACATGGGCTTTTTCAATTTGATTAGTGCCGATGCCAAATTGTATAAGAGTTTTATTGATTATCTGACGATTAATGTAACGGAATTCTTTCGCACGCCGGAAAAGTTTGGCGAACTGGAGTCCAAAGTGCTGCCGGATCTTCTGGCTAAGAACCCCAAACTCAGTATTTGGAGCGCCGGCTGTTCGATTGGTGCCGAGCCCTATTCTTTGGCCATGATTCTGCAGGATATTACCCCTGGAGCTAAACATCGGATTTTGGCTACAGATCTGGATGTGGAGATGCTGGCAAAGGCTCAGCAAGGCGAGTATACAGCCAATGAGTATAAAAATATTTCTCCCGCCCGGGCCGGCAAATATTTTACCCAAAACGGCAGTCAATTTATTATAAAAGAAGATATTCGGTCACGGGTGGAATTTAAAAAGCATAACTTATTGCTTGATAAATTTGAATTTGGTTTTGATTTGATTCTGTGCCGCAATGTGGTCATCTACTTTACCGAGGAGGCCAAAGATTCTCTGTACCGCCGTTTTCTGGCCTCGTTAAAACCAGGGGGTGTATTGTTTGTCGGGGGGACGGAAGCCATCCTTAATTTCCGGGATATTGGTTTTGAGCATTATCTGCCATTTTTCTACCGCAAGCCGTTGGTGCACAAATCATAAAATAGTATAAAAGCGTCTGACGTTCTGTCAGACGCTTTTATACTATTTTATGAGCTGTGAGCTATGAGCTATGAGCCTACAGCATCCCCCAACCGGACAGCAGGCGGATAGTTTGCAGCAGCTGATTGAAAAAGGTGCGGGTGACGGTGCGTTCGTCAGCATCCTGGGCGGCAACTACATCCACGGTCTTGACGGCTTTATCCCGGATGTAAAAGACGATTTCACCAATTTTTTGTCCCTTGTAAACCGGGGCTCTGATTTGCTCCGGCAAATCCAGTTCCACGGTGACGGCATCATACTCTGCGGCAGACACTGCCAAAGCCGCAGGCCCGGCGACAGCAGCGTCGATACAATCTCTGAGGCCCTGCTCCACCGGTATGGCAGACAAGATATCCCCTTCCTCGGCATACTGATATAAATCGAAGCTGTCGAAACCGTATTTTAGCAGTTTCATGGAATCAAACCAGCGCGAATGGTCATGAAGCACAACGGCAATTAGTTTCTGGTTGCCCCGGGTGGCACTGGAAACCAGGCAGGGGCCGGCTTCACCGGTTGTTCCTGTTTTTACGCCGTCGGCGTCTTCAAACATCCATAACAATTTATTCGTATTGCGCAGATTGCGGTCATGTTCGTGGCCGCTCCGGTCCAGCCATTCAATTTCTGTCTCCTTGGTGCTGACAATTTCAGCAAAAACCGGGTTGAGCAGAGCGTAACGGGTAATCCAGGCCAGATCAAAAGCGGTGGTATAATGTCCGGCGGCACTTAATCCGTTGGGATTGCGAAAGTGACTGTCAAAAGCGCCAAGCAGCCGGGCTTTGTGGTTCATCAGCTCGGCAAAGGCTTCGACCGAACCAGCTAAGTGTTCCGCAATGGCGACGGCGGCATCATTGCCGGAGCGCAGCATCAGTCCGGCGAGAAGTTCCCGCATACTGATAATTTGGCCGGCATAAAGATGCATTGATGAGCCGGGAGTGCCGGCGGCTTTTACGCTGACTTTTACTTCATCATCCAGATGATCGCTTTCAATGGCGATAATGGCGGTGAGAATTTTGGTAGTGCTGGCCGGTGCACCACGGTTGTGGGATTGTTTATCATACAGGACCTGGCCGGTTTTGGCATCCATTACGATGGCGGCGTCAGCACTGACGGCAGGCGGTGCGCTTTCGGCTGACGGAATAAGAAAAAGCAGCGCCAGCAGCAGGCAAAAGAGTCCGCAGCAGTTACGAACCATACATACCCTCCTTGGAGCAGGTATTCAGCATTTGATAGATTATATGGCAGCCAATGTCGAAGCATGCAGACTTTTCACCAAAGAAAAGGCATATATCGGCCTAAAGCTGCGTAACATGAACTGAACTGCAGAACAGGGAGGCCATCGTAATGAAAATATACCGTTGGGCGATTTGGGGCGTTGCCATTTGTTTGGCTGTCACCGTAGCCGGAATCACCAAAAGCAATTTAATCGACGAAACCAAGGTTGTCAAGAAAGTGCCAACGACTCACAAAGTGGTAGCCCTGACTTTTGATGACGGACCCCACTATAAAACTACGCCGCAGCTGCTGGCCATTCTAAAAGAAAAACAAGTGAAAGCGACGCTGTTTATTTTAGGAGAAAATGCCGCCCAGCATCCTGAAATACTGGCTCAGGCAGTAGCTGACGGCCATGAGATCGGTACCCATGCCTACAGTCATAGGGCACTGAATAAGCTGCCCCGGGACCAGGTGGCTGAAGAATTGGATAAGGCGGAAAAAGTCATCGCCGTGGTGGCGCCTAGGCCTATTTTGTTTCGACCGCCGGGAGGAGCAGTGAATGACAATGTTTTGGCCGTTGCCCTCAATAAGGGTTATACTACCGTTTTATGGTCGGTAGACCCTCGGGATTGGAGCCGTCCCAGTGTTGCTCAGGTGGTTAATACGGTCATGCATGACGTAAAGCCAGGCAGTATTGTACTGCTCCATGACGGACAATATCCCCTGCCGACGCCGGAAGCCATTGTCAGTATTATTGACCAGTTGCGGGCCGAGGGATATACGATTGTAACGGTCGGTGAGCTGCTGCAGTATTATGAAGAGCGAAAATAACGGGAAATGATTTAAAGCTTGTAGGGTTTTAAGTTTTGCCAGTGAGATTGAATTAACTGGTCATAGCGCATAATAGTCGCAGTGCGTTCATTGCGCAGGGATTGGATAGAACTTAGGAGATCCTGATTAAAAGAATACACCTTCTGCTTTGGTACCGTAATTGGACTGGCATACTCTTTTAACTTGGTGGCGACTTTGACATTAGTTTTTCCTTCTTTTATCAATACTGCCGGTTCCAATAAGTCGGATCCGGCATACCGGTGGATGAGGCAATCCGGCTGAATCCGGTCAACCACATTTTTGCCTTCTCCGTCCAAGACGATATCGCCGCCACAGCCCGGACAACTGGATAAATCAGCTGTCAGCCAAGTGTGGCAATGGGAACAAACCACTCCGTTCATTTCGAACACCTCCGACAATAGTGTATATCAAAACCCTTAAAACTATTAGAAAAGAAGGATATCTCTATAGACGGTTTTTTTCAGTGAGATAATCGGGGAATATCTTTTTGTACAATTTGGCTGTTACTGCGGCCAATGGCTGCTGAAACAACATGGCTAAAGCAATTGGAATGGCTACTTCCGGGGGGAAATAGCTGGATGCAATAACAAGACCGGTAGCGATATTTCGCATACCGGTGTTATAGATAATTGCTAAGGTGATTTCATGGTTTGCGTGAATAAGCTTGCTGCTTACATAACCGATTATATAGCCAATAGCTACAATTAGCAGAGTCACGGCTAAAATTTTAAATATAAAGGGACTCCAGGTGATTGTCGGTGTGACAAAAGCAGCATTTAGAAAAATCACGCCCCCCAAGCAAAGCTTAGAAAGAATACCACCTCCGCCTTGGGCAAAGGTTTGGGTTTTCCCTTTGGTGACATCATATAAAATCATGCCAATTAGGCTCGGTAAAGTAATCATAAAGAGCAGGTCGATTGCCATTTTAGAATAGTTTATGGTGACAGCAACGCCCACGAATAGGAGAATAAACAGCGGAAGAAAAAAAGGTGCCAGTATAGTGTCTAAAGTTACGGTTACCAGCGACACCGGCACATTTCCTTTTACCATGGAAGTCCAAATTATGGACGTTACTCCTACCGGGATCATCGCACTGATTAGATATCCCATTTGAATGTACGGGCTGTCGGGGAAAAATATTTTTCCAATAACCCAAGCAATAGTGGGTACTGCCAGATGTACAATGCTAAGAACGTAAAGGGGTATCTTGGGGTTCCGTGATACCTTTAGAAATTCTTTAAAACTTGTGCCAAGAGCAGTAGCAAGAGTCATGTAGGCAAAGAGTAGCATAATCGTTTTTTGCAGAAAAGGGGTGGATTCCAAGGGATAAAAATAGCCTAGTACCATGGCTAAAAGAACGAGAAGAAACATGCGCTGGTTTATCCAGCGGTGAATTTTATTAAGCAATTTCTCCAACTCCTATATTGAATATATCATATATCTTTATTATAGCATCTCGCCAAAGCGGAATTGTTTTATTTGAATGATTCCTATTTCTCTTTTTGTAAAGTGGATATCAAAATCGTTAAATCCTATCAAATCGAGTGGAGAAACAGGCAAAAAATTTTTAAAAATCTTGAGCTTAACTGGAATTGACGAAAGTGTTATGTTATAATAAGAACATGTTTTGGGGTATTAGCTCAGTGGGAGAGCGCTTGATTCACATTCAAGAGGTCACTGGTTCGAAACCAGTATGCCCCACCATAGGAAATAAGAGGCTTGGACGGTATTCCGTCCAGGCTTATTTTTTTGCAAACTACACCCTATTTACACCTTGTCACAAAAAAACAGTAGTGGACGGCTGTGAGGTGGGGGCTGGTTTTGTGCGCCGGGGGGAGAGAAATACGGCAGGTAGTGTGTCGGAACGTAAAAATTTCTAGATAAAAATCTATGTCGCTATTCTTCGGTATGCGGTTATTATTTTTGTTTTTTCAGAAAGCCAGTTCCTTTTGTCGAAATGGTTGTCAATACACAGAGCCTTTGGGCTCTTCTTTTATTTCTAATTCATTAAACAATTTCCAGATGTGGGAGGTACTGGCGAGTATGGCGCGAAATAATGAAAAGTGAAGTACAAGGAAGAACTAGTACACAATAGATACTAAGAGGATCGTGATTTGGCGGGTAGCGGTTTTAAAAGACTACCGCCAACGAATATTACATTTATTGTCGAAGGAGCTATTATATGCAAAATTACAATCAAACAGCCGAATTTTTATGGAAGATTGCCGATTTGATCCGCGATTACTACGAGGAAACCGCTTATGAGGATGTTATATTGCCGTTCACGTTGTTGCGACGCTTGGATTGCGTGCTCGAGACTAGGCATGAGCAGGTAACGGCGGAATATGAAAAGTTTAAGACCGCCCCGCCAGAAACGTTGAAAAGGCTGCTCTGTAGAGCCGCTGGGCAGAATTTTTATAATACGTCGGAATTCACCCTTACCAAGTTGACGAAAGCGCCTGCTGATATCGGTGAGAACTTCGGCAAATATCTGGATGGATTCAGCGACAATATCAAGGATATCCTCTACAATTTTTCAGGGGGTGAGGAAAAGGGGCTGTCTCCTCTCTATGAGACCTTGTTGCGAAAAAATCTACTGTTGGTGGTTACGCAGGCATTCACCGAGGCTGATCTCAGTCCGGAGGCGGTGGACAACCATGCTGTCGGTACTATTTTTGAATATCTCATTCGCAAATTCAAGGAGGCGCGCAACGCCGCCGCCGGGCAGCACTACACCCCTAGGGACGTAATTCGACTGATGGTCAGTGTGATGTTTGCGCCGGATATTGAGCACCTAAAGCAAGCCGGTCGGCTGGTATCGCTGTATGATCCCGCTTGTGGCACGGGCGGTATGTTGACGGAAGGCAAAGAATACTTGCTGAAACATGTGAAAAGTGACTTGGAAGTCTATTTATATGGACAGGAAATACAAGAAAAGACCTATGCCATGTGCAAGGCGGATACGCTGATGAAAGGGGAACAGGCGGACAATATCAAACAAGGCAATACTTTGTCGGAAGATCAGCTGAAAGGGAAGACATTTAACTATATGCTGTCAAATCCCCCCTTCGGCGAGGACTGGAAGAACATCAGCAGCTACATCGAAGCTCAGGCTGAACTCGGCTACGCGGGACGATTTGGCGCTGGGCTGCCGGGTATTGATGACGGATCGCTGCTGTTTTTGCAGCATATGATTTCTAAGATGGATGAGACGGGCTCGAAAATCGCCATCGTATTTAATGGCTCACCACTGTTTAATGGCGACGCTGGCAGCGGCCCTAGTAATATCCGGAAATGGATTATTGAAAATGATTGGCTAGATGCTATTATCGCCATGCCGGGGGATTTGTTTTATAACACCAATATTGCTACTTATATTTGGCTGCTGGATAACCGCAAGCCACCGGATCGGGCGAAAAAAGTCCAGATGATCAACGCCAGTACGCCTGAGTATTATCAAAAACTAAAATCCAGTTTGGGCAAAAAAATGGTTGAAATGGGCGGCGAGCAAATCGAGGCTATAACCAAGCTTTACCTGGCCAATCAACCGGGCGAGAGCTGTCGCATTTTTGAGGGTATTGATTTTGGTTATACAAAGGTAACGGTAGAGCGACCGCTCCGGCTGTCTTACACCGTAACTCCCGCCAAGCTGGATATCTTATCTGAACAGAAGAATTTTATAAAACTGGCCTTGTCGAATAATAAAGACCAGAAGAAGAAACGGGCGGCGATTGAGGCCGGGCAGGCGAAACAAAAGCAATTGCAGGCGGCGCTGCTGGCGATAGGGGAACAGGGTACAATCAAAGATGATGGGGATTTTTTCGCCCGGCTGGAGAAACGGGTTGATTTTAAACTGTCGAAAGCGATGCTCAAGGAACTGCGCGACACCTTCGGCGAGAAAGACGAGACGGCGGCGATGGTTTATACCGACTATCAGCTCGAGCCAGACCCGGAGCTAAGGGATGCTGAATATATCCCGTTGAAAGAAAACATTGAAGAATATTTCGCGCGGGAGGTTAAGCCACACGTTCCTGATGCCTGGATGGACAGGGATAAAGATAAAATCGGCTATGAAATCAATTTTACCCGTTATTTTTACCAATATCAGCCCCTGCGTTCTATCGACGTTATCACTGCCGACCTTTTAGCAGTGGAAACGGAGACGGATGGACTGCTGAGCCTGATTGTCAACCTGACCGGCCAGGAGGCGGGGCAATGAAACGCTATCCGCGCTATAAAACGTCAGGGGTGGAGTGGATCGGGGATATACCAGAGGAGTGGGAAGTTAGAAAAATATCCCGCTCATTTGATGTTATTGGGAGCGGTACGACGCCGAAATCAGATGATTTAAGTTATTATGACTCTGGAAATATTTATTGGGTTAACACTGGAGATCTAAATGATGGCACTTTGGATGATTGTGAGAAAAAAATAACCGAGAAGGCTTTCAAATTACATTCAGCTTTAAAAATATACCCGAAAGGAACGCTACTAATTGCCATGTATGGCGCTACTATTGGAAAAGTTTCGTTGCTGAATATTGAAGCAGCTACTAACCAAGCTTGCTGCGCATTATTCAAGAGTAAGTATTTTTTGCAAAAATTTATTTATTATTGGTTCCTAGCTAATAAAACGCATATCATTAACTTGAGTTATGGTGGGGGACAGCCTAATATCAGTCAGGATATTATTAGGCAATTACGGGTGCAAACACCTTCGCTGACTGAACAGGCTACTATCGCTGATTTCCTTGACCATCAAGCCGCCCTTATCGATAAATTTATCACCGGTAAGCGAAAACAAATTGACCTATTGAAGGAACTGCGAACGGCTGTTATTAATAAGGCTGTCACTAAAGGACTAGATCCGTATGCAAAGATGAAACCGTCAGGCGTAGAGTGGATTGGGGATATACCAGAGGAGTGGGAAGTTAGAAAAATATCCCGCTCATTTGATGTTATTGGGAGCGGTACGACGCCGAAATCAGATGATTTAAGTTATTATGACTCTGGAAATATTAATTGGGTTAACACTGGAGATCTAAATGATGGCACTTTGGATGATTGTGAGAAAAAAATAACCGAGAAGGCTTTCAAATTGCATTCAGCTTTAAAAATATACCCGAAGGGAACGCTACTAATTGCCATGTATGGCGCTACTATTGGAAAAGTTTCGTTGCTGAATATTGAAGCAGCTACTAACCAAGCTTGTTGCGCATTATTCAAGAGTAAATATTTTTTGCAAAAATTTATTTATTATTGGTTCCTAGCTAATAAAACGCATATCATTAACTTGAGTTTTGGTGGGGGACAGCCTAATATCAGTCAGGATATTATTAGGCAATTACGGGTACAAACGCCTTCGCTGACGGAGCAAACCGCCATCGTCAAGTGTCTTGACCAACAAAACACCCAAATTGACTCTATCATCTCCCGTATCATCTCCCAAATCACCCTCATGCAAGAATACCGGACATCACTCATCACCGCAGCCGTGACCGGAAAAATCGACGTGCGCGGCTGGAAAGGAGCGACAAGCCATGAGTCATAAAGACCAGCTCAGTGAACAGGTACTGGAAAGCACGATTGCGGACTTTTTGACAGATAGTCCGCTCTACAGCGTGCGTTCGTCGGCTGATTTCAGCTTGGACGAGCTGTTAGATGTTGGGGCATTGATCGATTTTGTCAGGGAGACTCAGCCGAAAGAGTGGAAGAAATACGCTCGGGAGTTTCCCCAGAATACGGAGTTGGTGTTTGCCCAGTTGACGGCAGAGATGATCAACGCACGAGGAACGCTGGAGGTCCTGCGGAAAGGGTTTGGTACTCACGGCGCTACGTTCAAGCTGGTCTACTTTAAGCCTGCTTCGGGGGATAATGCCGATCACCTGGAAAAATACGAGAAAAACCGGTTTGCGGTTGTCCGCCAATTCCACTACTCGAAAAAGACCCCAGATAAGTCGTTGGATATGGTGATTTTGCTCAATGGGATACCGCTCTTGACCATGGAGCTTAAAAATCACTTCACGGGCCAGAATGTCAGGCATGCTATTACCCAATATATTAAGACTCGAGATCCCAGGGAGCCTTTTCTCAAGGCATGTCTGGTGCATTTTGCCGTGGATGACGATGCCGTCTTTATGACGACAGGTCTGGCCAACGGTAATACCAAGTTTTTGCCGTTCAACCGGGATATCAAGAATCCGGTGATTGAGGGCAAATTTGCTTCGTCGTATCTGTGGGAGGAAATCTTGCAGGCCGACTCGCTGCTTAACATCTTGCAGAGTTATCTCCACTGGGTCAAAGACGAAAAGACCGGCAAGGAGCGCCTGATTTTTCCGCGGTATCACCAGTTGGATGCTGTTAGGGCACTGCTTGCCGACGCCAGGGCGCACGGTCCAGGCAAAAACTATCTTATCCAGCACAGCGCCGGGTCGGGCAAGTCCAATTCCATCGCCTGGCTGGCACACCAACTGGCCAATCTGTTCAACGACCAGAATGAGCCGGTGTTTGATTCGGTCATTGTCATTACCGACCGTCGGATCCTGGATAAGCAGCTGCAGGACACAATCGAGCAGTTTCAGCAGATTAAAGGGGTTGTCACCAAGATTGACAAAAATACCAAGCAGCTGATTAAGGCGCTAGTGCGCGGCGATAAGATTATTATTTCTACTCTGCAGAAGTTTGGCTTTATCGAGGAACTAGACAGCCTGCCGGGCAAGAAATTTGCCATCATTGTGGACGAGGCCCACAGTTCACAAACCGGCGAGAATGTGAAGGATCTGAAACTGGCGTTAACTACAGAAGCACAGTTGACTGCTGTGATTGAACAGGATGAGGAAAATCGAGAAGACAGTGATCCGGTGGAGGAAGAGCTGACGCGGATCATCGTCGCGCGCCAGAAGTTGCCGCATCTATCCTTTTTTGCCTTTACCGCTACGCCCAAGCCAAAGACGATGGAGCTTTTCGGCATACCGGACGCCGGGAGTAAGACTGGATATAGAGCTTTTCATTACTACACCATGAGGCAAGCGATTGCCGAGGGCTTTATCCTGGATGTGCTGAAAAACTATGTGACCTATAAAACTTATTTTGAGCTGATTGAGAATGAAAAGGCCGACGATCAAAAAGAATTTGAGAAGCTGAAGGCCAAACGGTTGCTGGTCGGGTATGTGGACAGCCATGAACACGCCATTCGGAAAAAGGCGCATATCATGTTGAATCATTTCATGGAAAAGACCATTCATAAAATTAATGGTACAGCCAAGGCGATGGTGGTCACCCGGTCCCGGGCTCATGCTGTGTTATATAAACTGGCTTTCGACCAGATAATTAAAGAAGAGGGCTACCCAATCGGTTGTTTGGTGGCCTTCTCAGGGACGGTAGAAATCGGCGGCACCAAGTATACCGAAGAAAGCATGAACGGGCCTAAGGCGAAGGATATTTCCGAAACATTCAAGGGTGCCGATTACAGGGCGCTGATTGTCGCCAACAAGTTTCAGACTGGTTTTGACCAGCCACTGTTACATACTATGTACGTAGACAAAAAGCTGGGTGGCGTGAGCACGGTGCAGACACTGAGTCGCTTAAACCGTACCGGGCCGCCAAGCAAGCAGGATACCATGATTTTAGATTTTGTGAATACGCAGGAAGAAGTTCAGAGGGATTTTCAGGATTATTATCAGGCAACCGATCTCGACAAGGGTACTAATCCCACCAAGCTTTATAATATGAAGTACGAGTTGGAAAAGATGGGGGTTTACACTCCTGAGGATGTCGCCCAATTTATTGAGCTGTTTGTCGGCAAGAAACTCAAGTCGGAAAAACTGCAACCTTTGTTTCAAAAGATTGTGGATGAACGGTATGTGAGGCTTTCTCGGGAGGATAAGGGTACTTTTCGAAAAGAGTTGAGTAGTTATGTCCGACAGTATGCCTTTGTTAGTCAAATCGTTACGTTCATTGATGTGGAATTGGAGAAACTGTACCTGTTCGCCAAACTATTGTTGAAACAATTACCCTATGAAGCCGAAACTTTGCCAAGGGTAGTCGCTGAAATGGTAGATATGGATAAATACCGGGTGCAGGAAGAGGAGAACGGCAGTATCCTGCTGAGCCCGGAGGACGCGACGTTAGAGAATACAAGCAATGACGGTCACAAAGGGCGCAAGGAAGATGAGAAAGAGCTTCTACAGATCATTGTCACAGAATTAAATGAGAAGTTCCAGATCGAGTTTGACGAGGGCGACCGGGTGGTCAATGCCATGAAAGATAAACTGATTATCAATGATAGTCTGAAAGCCAGCTTCGCCGCCGATAATATCGAGGACTTGAAGCGGATGAAGCTGGAGGAGTGCATTCAAGAAGCATTGTTGGAAAACGCGGAAGAACATTTAGGATTTATGGCCAAGCTGGAGACGGACAAAGCATTTGGAAAGTTTTTCTTTTCGGAAATGTTTAAGTGGTATAAGTCGATGAGTGCGGAGGCGGGAAAGTAGGGGCAGGAGACTGAGCTAGAGTCAGGAGCAGCATATATAATAAACTTGATCAAGATAGTGTTCCTGCCTGGCTCGCGATTTACAGTATAAAGCAGCACACAAAAAATATGATGGGTATACAAAAGATCAAGTTGCTACGATGGTAAGTGGTGTTAGAAATTTTATGGTAAGAAATCAGGCGCAGATTTTTCCGCCGCTGATCTCGCAAAGTAATTTTAACTACGTTGGCGAGCAGGGGATGCCAATGATAAGGGGTGTGCCATGCAAATGGAAACGAGGCAAAAAACCCGGTTATTTGTATTGGTATTTTATGTAGGATTGCTACTAGGTGCAAATTTCTTAGCTTTTGGAGAAATACTTCCTCTGAATGGGAGTAAGGGTCTCTGGTTTTATTCGGGGTTGGCTAGTATTTTGCTTGGAAGTCTACTTGTTACACCATTTTATTCAAAACCTGTGGACGCGCTTTCATATGCAGTTGTTGCTGGGATTGCATTGTACTCGGTGCATGACTGGGATAACTGGGCGATTTTCGAGCGGATGGCTTTCAGCGTGGCGATGCTTTTTTGTTTGCTGGTTTTGTTAATTTCTTTCACTGCAATTTTGACCAAAGATAGTATCAGTGTATCAGGTCAAAAGTGGTCCAATACCTTTAGAATATTGGCTAATGTATTAGGGAACCAAAGCGTAGTGTTCAGCGTTGTGATGATTTTTGCGCTAATAGTCTTTCACAGATCGTCTGCCAAAGAAATGTTCGTCATAACTTTGGCATGGGTAGTCACGGTTATTATTCAGCCAG
This sequence comes from Veillonellales bacterium, assembly GCA_039680175.1. Taxonomy (NCBI): domain Bacteria; kingdom Bacillati; phylum Bacillota; class Negativicutes; order Veillonellales; species Veillonellales bacterium. The sequence goes on from JBDKTO010000116.1 coordinate 43,053, forward strand.
AAGAATACGTGGCCAAGCTTAGTAAGAGCATAAAGAAATTATGGACGCATACGATATCTTTCGAGTCCGTTGGCGATGTCGTTGCATATCAATTGCCTGAGATAGTATTAATCAGGCAAAAAACAATTACAAAAATCCCCTTCGGTGCGCCTTTCATATTTAAGGACGATTGCAGCTTAGTCAGGATAGGAGTTGTCTTAGGTTACATTGGCCGAGATGAGGCTTTGCTAGTTAGGTCATTAATGATTGATGTGTCTGCAGAAGTAGTCAACCAGTATGACAATACTTTGGCTCTCGTTCCTATCAATACAGCTGTTTCAGCTACTGGCCTTCAAGAAATAATTGAGAATTTGAATGTTCAGCCGTATAACATAGTTGGAATTGTTGCATCTGATACTAATATTGAATATTTGTATTTTGAGGTTATTCAAGAAAGAGAGCTAGAGGAAGGAAGATTGGTAGAAGTATTAATAAAAGAAGAACCCGTCATATACCAAGTCATTAATGGCATTACCAAAGAAGATGTTGTCTTTCAAAAAAACACATATGGTTATGCGCGAGCGAAAGCTCAAAAGATTGGCCGATGGGATGAAGTCGGAAGAAAGTTTGTTCCAGTGAAATGGATACCCAGATTAAATTCTCCCGTCTATTTGAAAGAAAAAGAACAGGTTAAACCCGATAAGAGTAGCATCGGATGTTTTCCGGGTACGAGCTATTTCGTCGGGATTAAAAGTATTGATCAACTCGTAACTCACAATACAGCCATCTTGGGCATACTCGGCATTGGAAAATCCATGCTATCAATAGAGCTAATTGAACGCATGATAGCAGAAAAGATTAAAGTAGTTTGCCTTGATATGACTAATCAATATGCGATAGAATTATCGGATTTTTACGATGCAGAGAATGAACCAGAAAACATTTGTAAGATTCAAGAAGCAGGCGACAAAGATAAAGATAGTTGGGCAGAAAACCCAGAAGATGGCGGTAGCTTATCTGGTTTTTCACAGGCAATTCTTGAAGACTTACACGCATTTATCGAGACGCCAGACCACTTCTTGAAGATTTATAATCCATCCCAACTATTCGCTTCAAAGCAGGTACATGAACCAAAAAGTTATCAAACGGGGGGACAATGGCAGCGAGGGGCTGCAGTATGGACTGTTACGCCGGTTGAAGTAACTCGCATAATAGCAGAAAAGCTCCTGGAAGTGGTTCAAGAAAAGGGAATGACAGATCAGGCAAGGGTTTGTCTCGTCTTAGAAGAGGCTCACTCGTTGGTTCCTGAATTTAACTCAGTTGCATCCGAGGGGGATAAGGTTGCCACCAGCGGAACATCACGAGTCATTCTGCAAGGAAGAAAATATGGGCTGGGTTGTTTGTTGATAACTCAGAGAACTGCTAATGTAACAAAGACCATTTTGAATCAATGCAATTCTATTTTTGCATTACGTACCTTTGATGATACCGGCAAGAATTTCTTGTCTAATTTCATCGGCAGTGAGTATGCAAACATCATCCATACATTGCAAGAGCGCCAAGCCGTTTTTTTCGGGAAAGCGTCATCGTGTGAGAATCCCGTATTGATTAGGCTTAATGATCAGCAAGATTTTAGAAGATGTTTTAGAGGAGAGCCTGAGTCTTGTGAATCCTGTAATTGCGGGGATCGGCATGATTTGCTGGAATAATTATTTATCTACATTATAGCGATGATTGAAATGTGTTTGGTTAACTGCATCAATTCGTTATGATTAAAACGCAGGCTCTTCTTAGTGTCAAAATCCATTTGGGACGCTAGTGGGGGACTAAAATTTTTAGCGGTTCAACAAATCGACGAACGATTTCATGAAGCACAGTCCCCTCCTGATGAGGTACATAGCAACGCCTGGCCCACCTGCTGCCATACCGGGGCGGCTTCTCTCCACGGCAACCAATGCGGGCTGCAGCTCCGCTCCGTTTCTCTAAGCTATGCTGTAGCCCGCAATCGTTGCCTGATTTGGTGCCTATTTCTCAGAACGAACCTAGGCCGGACAGCTTCGTTCCTCCGCTACCGTCCCAAGTTCGCTGGGGATGAGGTAATTCACAAATTATAAGAATACTATCGCCAAAACACTACCATGCTTCCAAAATCTAAGTCCCTGTCTTATCCGCATTACAGACACTAAAATAAATTTTGATAAACCAAAATGGTTAATCAAAATTGACAAAAGGGTGAGGTTGTTGTATATTAAATATAGCGATAAAAAACTTGAAAAGCTCTTAAATAACGACAAGCTCCTCATCCGCAGCTTCGGTGCCTCTAATGCGCGTAAAATCGTTTTACGGATGAACCAAATCAAAGCCGCGTCATCTTTAGGCGCTATGCTGACCCAGCGTGTGGGACGCTGCCACCCTTTGACCGGGGATCGGCAGGGACAGTTTGCTTTTGATGTGGAGCAGCCGTACCGTCTTATTGTCATACCGGCGTATGATAACAAGGCGGCCGAGCAAGTCAATGATTTATCGCAAGTCAAGACAATCAGGATCATGGAGGTGACGGATTACCATGGCTAACAACAAAGAGTACCAAGCTTGCCTGGCGGTCCCTCCTGGGGAAACGCTGGCCGAAGTTTTGGAAGACCGCGGTATGCCGCAAAATGAACTGGCCCTGAGAACCGGCGTTACATCGAAACACATCAATGAAATCATTCAAGGCAAAGCGGCCATTAGTCCGACGATGGCCCTCCGGCTGGAGCAGGTATTGGGCGTGGAAGCCTCGTTTTGGAACAACTTAGAGGCGGACTATCAAGCGACAGTAGCCCGTCTGGCTCTGCAGGAAAGTATGGCCGAAGAAATCGAAGTAGCTTCAAAATATAATTATGCAGACTTGGCTAAAGCCGGTTATGTGCCCAGGACAAGAGTAGCTAAAGAAAGGGTTTATCACCTGCAGCGGTTTTTTGGGGTATCTTCCCTAAAGTATGTGCGCAATCTCATTTGCGCTGCTTTTCGCAAGGGCGATACCGCCACACAAACAGCCTCACCCTATGCACTGGCGGCCTGGATTCGTAAATGTGAACTTTCCGCCCATGAAATCAGTACCGCTGAATTTAGCCGGGATAAAATTCTGGCCTGGCTGCCGGAATTGCGCAAAATGACTAAACTGGAACCAGCTGAGTTTTTGCCCCTTCTATCGCAGGCCTTCGCCGACTGCGGCATTGCCTTGGTCATTGAAACTCACTTGCCGAAGACCTATGCAAACGGCGTAAGTAAATGGCTGAGTCCCAAAAAGGCCATGCTTGCCCTGAGTTTGCGCGGCGCCTATGCGGATATTTTTTGGTTTACCTTGTTCCACGAAATCGGGCATCTTGTCATGGGGCATAGTAAAAAAGAGACGTTTATTAATTTTTTGAAACAGGACCCGAAGGATACCCAGGAGCAGGAGGCCAATCGCTTTGCTGCCGACCGGCTCATACCGCCGGCGGAATACAAAAAGCTTATGAGTATAAGCCCAACGATCTATCAAATAACGGCGTTTGCCGAACAGCTGGGGATTGATCAGGGAATTGTTGCCGGCCGTTTGTGCAATGATAATGTCTATCAATGGCGTCAACTCAGCAGCCTGAGGAAAAAGTACGCAGCGTAACGGAATACCTTTTAAAAATTACAGTAGGCACTGCCTGGCTGGCAGTGCCTACTGTATGATATAGTTTCACCCCGGGGGATTCATCCTCCGGCTGAAATCCCTGCCGCAGCTCTTGCGGCTGGGGCCATTGGATAAACCCGACGAATACTACCCGGTCGCAAGACTGTGAGTCCGGCAAGTTCACGGTAGGGAAATGGAGCCGCAGAAAGGGGATAACGGATAGTGACTATTTTCCGGTCCTCATTCACGAAAAACGGCGTTACCTATTACGCCAAGGACTACGGCAAAAAAGCTTTTCCTATTCATGTCGGCGGTCGCAACGCCAACAAAGGAAAAGCCTCTAAAAAAAATAGTATCCTGACTACATAGTGGTTCATGAGTAGGCTTCTGGTAGTGGAGTCTACTTTATGATTAACAAGTTTATTTGGTTATATACATACTTATATGACAGAAACAAAGGAAAACCTGCTAAAAATGAAAATAAATTTTTGTGGGGCGAGAATGATGGAATGAAATCATTGCTCCTCACTAGAATTTTTATAGGACAAAATTGATCGAAAAAAGATAAAGTGGCGCATAAGTGGCGTATAGAACAGGTCGTACCCATTGAAGATACGGACCTTTTCTATGCGCCACTTATCATTCATAATGGCAAAGTGGTTAATAAAAAGTGGCGCATAGATGGTGAGATCAGGTGCATTGATGGATAGTGCGGGCTTTTTTTGACGGTTGTCTTGAAGTTGTGGTCATCTTCTTTTCGGCGTGCGAGGGATGACGGCAAGGTTTTGGCCGTCGGCTCTGGCACGCTACCTGCTTTGCGACAATTGTAAATATGATAGGCATATGATGACCGGCAGCATGGTCTTTGGCTGCCGGTCATGTTATGCCGGTATCAGGGTGCAAGGCATGTATGGACGACCTGCTTTATGACCTATGGTACTTTTTGAATTTGTTTCTGGCTCACTATTATGGTAATTATTACAAGGAATATAGCATACCATGGCGAAGTGAGTAAAAATATGGAATTAAATTTAAGGGGGCGGGTGCAGGTGAGACTAAGGGAAATTATTTTAAAGAACTTCCGTTCGTACGAAAAAGAAACAAAAATTGATATTGACGACTTGACGGCATTTACCGGGAAAAATGATATCGGAAAGTCGACTGTTTTAGAGGCGTTAGAAGTTTTTTTTAATGGGTCAATCGTAAAGCTGGATCGTGTGTATTGCTTCCATTGCATTTGCCGGATCGATGGACGATTTACTATTAAAGGGAATTAGGGATAACAATATGGAATTGATTAAAACGGCTCTTTCTAATGGTGCGGATGTAAATTTTGAAGGCCGAACCGAAACCCCTTTACTTGTTGCGATTGATAAAGAGAATATTTCCATCGTAGATTTCTTATTAAAAAATGGAGCTGACCCCAATAAAAGTCTTGATATATTATCGATTCAGAAGGAAGTACCGATTATAAAGGCTACCCGGAAAGCAAGTTATAAGAAAACTAGTGATAAGTTGGTTCAGCTTTTAGTTGATGCTGGAGCGGATATAAACTCAGTTAATCATAGCGGGGTTTCACCACTAATGACGGCAGTCTCGAATCCGCCTAATATTGCTATGGTTCAGTATTTATTATCAAGAGGGGCTGATGTAAGTCAAGCAAATAGTGAAGGTAATACACCTTTGATGATTACAGCTCGATTTGAAAACGGTTGGGGATCTAATGGTTTTAGACAACAAAAAATTGCGCCGTACCCACTTTGATGGACAGTTAAAACCCGTAGTATACTGGAAATCAGAGAGGGGAATAAAAAACTATGGCAAAGCAGTACGATTCAGAGTTTAAAATGGAGGCAATCCGCCGACTTGAAAGAAATGGTGAGTCAGTAGCTAAAGTTGCAGCTGATTTAGGCGTCAACGAGAATACGATGCACGGATGGGTCAAACGATATCGAGAAAAATCAGCGAATCCTTTTCCGGGCAGTGGAAAGTTAAGTGATGAGGATGAGAAGATCCGCAAGCTTGAGCGAGAAAATCGAAATCTGCGGGAGGAAAATGAGATATTAAAAAAAGCGGCGGCGTACTTCGCCAAAAACCAAAAGCTGTAAGGTTTAAGTTTATCAGCGCCAACCGCCACAAATATCGGGTAGCGAAGCTGTGCCAGGTGCTCTGGGTATCGAGAAGTGCCTATTATGCATGGGAAAAACGCCCGAAAAGTGCAAGGAAACTAGAAAATGAAAAATTAGCGAAACAGATCAAAAGAATTCATTACAAGAAAAATCGCACCTATGGCTGCCGCAAGATGACCCAAGAATTACACCGTACCGGCAAAATAGTTAACCATAAACGGGTTGAGCGGATTATGAAAGAAGAAGGGATTCGCTCTAAAGTTGCCAAAAAGTTCAAAGCCACGACGAATTCCAAGCACAACCTGCCAGTGGCAGAAAACCTGCTAAATCGTGATTTTAAGGCAACGAAGCCTAATCAAAAAATGGTGAGCGATATTACCTACTTATGGACAGATGAAGGTTGGCTGTATGTTGCTGGCGTCATGGATCTCTGCGGCCAAAAAATTGTAGGACTATCAATGAGCGAAAGAATGACAAAACGACTTGTTATAAATGCCCTGAATAGTGCCTATCTGCGCAGTGGCCGGCCTAGCGGCGTGTTGCTCCACTCGGATCGGGGGAGCCAATACTGCTCCAATGAATACCAAAAACTGTTGAAGCAATATGGATTTATTTGTAGCATGTCTCGAAAAGGGAATTGCTGGGACAACGCTCCTATGGAAGCTTTCTGGCAGAAGATGAAATACGAGTGGTTAAATGAACAGCATTTTAAGACACGTGACGAGGCCCGAGCCGCAGTGTTTGAGTATATTGAAATCTTCTACAATCGGCAACGATTGCATGAGTCAAATAACTATCTCACTCCGGAAGAATATTATTCCGCTGCCTTAGTGGCTTGAGCACTTCAAATGAAATATTAAGCAATCGTGTGAAATAGGGAGCAATCTTTGCGTTTTGACTGTCTACTTCGCGGGGTACGCCGCACTTTTGTCGTGCCCTTTTTTTGATACTGATTAACCCATCTGCTTAAACTCAAGCCTGTTGCAGATTTTTTCGTTTTGGGCTTGACTTTAAATAGTTAGTCTTTCTTATAACCCAGCAGCATATTCAGTTAGCATGCTATTTTTGCTGAGAGCGATACATGGAATGGGTTGGAGTACCACAACCACTTCAACCGGCACCATAGCTTCCGATCTTATTCCAGCTACTCGTAGAAATGAGGGCATGGGTTATTTTGGAGTTTCGATATCAGTTGCGATGGTTCTTGGTCCTGGTTTGGGGTTATATATACTGGAGCATTATAACCACACAATGCTTTTCATTTGTTCGGCATCGTTTATTCTACTGGCATTAATTACTGGTTTTACGAAAAGTTATTATCATCCAGGCAAATCAAATGCTCAAAATCAGGGTACTGCGGAATTATCGGGAAATACGGCAGGGAAAAATAAAAAAAAGGCAGTTATTGAGAAAACTGCCTTATGGCCGTCTTTTATCTTTTTTATTATTGTGATGACCTATTCTACCATAATGATTTTCTTGCCTCCGTATGCGCGGGACAAGGGGGTAGCAGATATTGGGGCATTTTTTATAGTGATGGCGTTGGCCATGATATTTACGAGATTAACGACAGGCCGGATTGCTGACCGGTACGGAGCAGGTAAGGTGATAGTGGCTGGTATGGTTGTAATAGCAATTGCCTTACAGATATTATCAGTCGCGGCATCGCTGCCGGTGTTTCTTATTGCTGCTATAACTTATGGCCTTGGTTACGGTGCAGTCCAGCCCGCCCTGAATGCATTAGTTATTTCACTTGCGCCGGTTGAAAGACGCGGAGCGGCTAATGCCACATTTCTAGGGGCAATGGATATGGGAGGTATACTTGGTGCTGTAGTTTGGGGGGGAGTGGCACAGGCATTCGGATTTATTTATATATACTGTGTTTCAGCTATATTAATGCTTTTAGCGATCATCTTGTATTTAGTAACTCAGAAGAAAAGCTATGTTTAACATGGTCTCCCGAGAAAATTGCGTAAACGGCTGCCATTGGAAAAGTCAGTTTTAAAACCAGTTATAACTGGTTTTATCAAGGGAAGTTCTCCCTAGCCATTTTAAATGTTTCGACAAGCGTCGTGGGTTATAGCCCGGCTCTGCAGCATATAATCGGGCATGCTTATATGCTTTGACTGGTAAGAGAGATAGAGAATATGGGGGGAAGGGAGGACCGAGAGTGAACACCCGGTAATTTGATTGAGGGAAGGCCAGAAAGGGGTTACAGATACTATACAATGCTGATTAGCGAGGAAGTTACGTCGGAGCAATACGAACTATCGCATTTTAAGGAAGTTGTAAAAGGCTAAGAACTCGACATAAAAAACAGGCCACCGGAGCGACCAATAACTAGGTGATTGATTAATTTATTATATGCGCTATATAAAGAAACAGCCACTCGGTCTAGTAGGGTAGACACCGAAGTGGCCTATGGGTAGAGGACTCCCGTTAGGTTACGGAAGCGGTAATAGCATAACCATGTGAGAGATTATTATGCAGATGGGAAACCTCAAATATGCGCTGACAGAAAAATACTATTTGTCTTTCTTATCATCATCGTTATTTTCCATGAGTTTCATAGCAGGTTGTGATATTAGATTAGAAGACCGCGGGGTACTAAACAACATCTTGATACACCAAAGACCAGCTATTCCGACTAATGAATATACAATGCGGCTAAACGATGACTGTTGTCCGCCGAAAATAGCGGCAACCAAATCAAATTGGAATAAACCAACTAATAGCCAATTGAGTGCGCCAACAATAATTAAAAATAATGCAGTTTTATTCATAATATCAACTCCTTTTTTCTCTAGTATGCCTTTTTTCTTTAGTATGTAATTCGGTCGTTCTATTTATTCCTGCGTTAGTGTTTGATTTAAAACCAGCCCAAACAAAAAAAGACCAGCATAAGCCGGCCTAAGTAAAATGGGAGTTAAATTAGTATGACCGGTTGGTAGATTTTTAAACGAATCAAAAATTGCGGGATGGACCTTGAAAAGTGGCGGGGGTGCGAAAAGTGAGCGGCGATTATAATAACAAAGATAGGTTAAGAGTGTGTTGTACAAATTTTCCAGGTGCTATGATATAGGAACTTTTTAGACCGCTGCGATCTAAGTTAGTGCCTTATCGGAATTGGCCGCGTTGGAGAATGGAAAAAGAGAGCTGCTATATTGCTGCAGCGCCGAACGAACGGGAGAAAGTAGAAAAAGGGCGGTCAATAGACCGCCTGGAGATGAAAAAGGAATTACTTAACGCAATTAGAGCAATTTTACTTCTTATCTTGATTTTTCTTGTTTTCACTATTAAGCCTACGAGAAAATTCAAGATCCGTTTTAATACGTTGCTCCCTATAGGTTTGTTTTTCCATAAGAATCACCTCCAATGATTATTCTTTCTGTAAGAGAAAAAAATATAGCTGTTTAAATGTGGAACAGATTGACTTTAAAAGGGGACGGTGATGGAAAGTGGACATTGCAACAATATAAGAAAAAATATATAGAGATAACCATCTTGACTATGATTTTTCAGTACAATTAATAATGCGCTTGAAGAACTCCAACAGCGCCGGGAATCGGAACTTAGGCCGGCAACGATATTTCAAACACCTTAAACAAAAGAACAAGGCCAGCAGCTACGCTGACCTTGTTCAGAAGCAAAGGAAAAGGTTAACACATCGTTAGTATTACCCGGAATTCGTGATTTATACAGGAGGAGAAAGTTTAGTCTGAGTATGTAGATTAGTTAAGTGGTGGGATTTTAATTCCAAGGAGACGCTTTAATTGTTGTTGTAGGTTATAACAGGTTTCAGAGGCAATTTGATTGTAGACACCGTCTTCAACTTTACTCAATATGAAATCAAGCAACTTGAATGTCTGTGCTTCACTCAAATCTGCATTGAACTCTGTTAGAACGAATGTTTGTATTTCTTTAATTAATATATTTTGTTCTCGAATATCTAATTTAATTTTATCCAACTTTTACTCCTAAAATGAATATTTTGATTATTTTACCATGAAACAATTTGATTTGTTTTTGATATTTATAGCGTGGTAATTGCATTGCTCTCACAAACTGAACAGTGACAATAAAAAAACCACCTTTCGGCGGAAAGATGGGGAGTTTGTTTATATGAGAGCCGCATCCAATAATCCAAGAAGTCGTGTCTAAACGGAAATCCCAGACAATAAGGTGCGGCTCTCAATAATAGTATAAGCGATAAAAATAATTAATATGACCGGGTATTTTTACAATTAGGCACGATGAAATCCATAACAATTCTGCAACCGTTGGCGAGCCTGATAATGATATAAACCCAGCCGGGTGGGCAACGGCTGGGTCGTTAAAGAGGATAGGTATGCCAATCGGCTACCCAATTATAATATATTCAGTAATAAGTTGTTATGTGAAATAGATTATAGATAAATGGGCGGTGTTATCATGAGTCGGCCAACAGCCAAACAGATTGAGTATGCAACGGAGCTACTACAGCAGTTGGGATATGATCCGGAGAAATACGATTTTGGCAGCAGGGACTTTCAGGAAGTGTCCAAGCTGATAGACGAATTGAAAGATGAGAGGGGATATTGAAGCGATTTTTGCAACAAATTAAATGATACCGTGTAATTATGGCTTCACGTAAATAACAAAAATCTAAGGGAGAGCGATTATGGCAAAGCTAACTATAGTTTTCGATTTTGATGGCGTTATACATAGCTACACAAGTCGGTGGAGAGGGGCTGCAGTCATTCCGGATCCGCCGGTACCGGGAATCAAGGAGGCAATCGACAAAATTCGATGTCATTACCGAGTGGTTGTTGTATCATCTAGGTGCTCGCAAGAAGGTGGTATTGAGGCGATAAAGGCCTATCTAAAGAAATACAATATTATGGTTGATGACATTGCCATTGCGAAGCCGCCGGCCGTTGTTTATATCGATGATAGGGCACTTACTTTTGACGGGAATCCTGAAGGATTATTAGAAAAAATTAGGACTTTTAAACCCTGGAATAAGAAATAGAAAAACAGCCAGATGAGTCAGCTGACTTTCGTCCGCAGCGGGCATGGTATTGGGAAATCCGCTGTTGAATCATGGGTAATCAAATGGTTCGTGTATTCCCCGCCATTCCCGAAAGTTCCCTGCACTGCGCCAACAAAACATCAGTTAGCCTATTTTTCTTGTATTCATACTGTCGATACTAAGTTCTATCATAGTTAGTGCGCTTCTATTCGACCAGTTGCATAAAAATAACCACTAGGCATAAATGAAAATACCGCTTGTAGTTTTTACAAAATATATGTCGGCAGCTGCGCAAGTGCGATAAATGGTATTTACAATGTTCATATTTTGTATTATCGTGACTTTATTGAAACGCGGGAAAGAAATCGAACTAAGGGGGAGAGTAGTTGAAAAAAGGATATTTTTGGATTATTGTACTGGCTATTTTGGCGGCAATTGCCGGTATTTGGTATACTTTCACTGCGGCGGAGCGGCAGAACAGTCCTAGGGGTAAAGAGCAAGCACAGACCGAAACGGGAGTGACAATAGGCAAGACGGCTCCTGCATTTACTCTTGATAGTCTTGATGGCAAGACGGTTCAGGTCGGGGGTCTCGGGGAACCCTATGTGCTGAATTTTTGGGCCAGTTGGTGTCCGCCTTGCCGTGAGGAAATGCCTGAAATGGTAGAGTTTGCCGGTAAATATGGCAGTCAGGTTCAGTTCTATGGGGCTAATTTACAGGAGCCAAAAGAAAAAGTGAATGCTTTTTTGCAACAGAATCACTATGTTTTTCCCGTATTACTGGATAAGAACGGAACAGTGGCTCAAACCTTTCGGGTGTCGGCTATCCCTACTACCATTGTGGTTGATTCAAAAGGAATTATTCGTTACCGTAAGACAGGCGGTGTTACTTTAAGCGAATTGGAAGGTATTATAAAGGGATTGTAGGTGGACTATAGTGGAATTGGGAGATATTACTCTATTAGCGGCATTTGTTGGTGGATTACTAGCGTTTTTATCACCTTGCGTTTTGCCGCTACTACCTGTCTTTTCCGCCATGTTGGCCGGAGCGGCGACAGGAGAAGAACGCTGCTCTACGTTATACATAAATTCTGGCTGTTTTTTCATAGGGTTTACGTTTGTGCTTATTATCATGGGAGCTACCGCTTCGCTGTTAGGCCAGTGGTTTTTTGATCACCAGCCGGAAATTAAAAAAATCGGGGCTTTTCTTATCATCATAATGGGAGTTCATTTGTCTGGATTGGTTCGGCTGATTCCACTGGAACGAGAATACCGGCCTTTTCTCGCCAGAACTTTCCAGGGTCCCTTTGGAGCATTCTTGCTGGGCATTTCATTTACTGTCGGCTGGACGCCCTGTATCGGTCCTATTCTGGCATCCATTTTGCTTTATGCCGGCGGAAATACTACTGTAGCCGGAGGGGCTTTGCTGCTGCTGGTTTACTCCATGGGATTTTCCCTGCCGTTTTTTTTGTTAGCGGTTCTATTCCGACAGTACTTGAGCCGTATGCGGGATATTTATCAATGGCTGCCCAGGCTCCAACAGGTTGCGGGATATTTGCTGATAGTCATAGGGCTGTTTATGTGGCTGGATTGGCTGCAAAAGGGGCTGGGTATTTTGTGAGAATAGGACAGGACTTTGGTATTTACAGCCGTAAGAAATAGATCATATCATTACTTGAAATGGTATCTGGTTAAGCTGATGCCGAAGCCGCGTTAGGAAGGGGATTGGTGTATGTTTGAGCAACAGGGCATGTTCATGAAAATTCAGTAGATAAAAAGCAGGAAAAACTGTAGCAAGAGAAAATTATAGCAATGAGGTGAAGAAGATGGAAAATCTCATTGCTATTTTAGAAAAAATGCCAGACCCAA